>NZ_JBXKJL010000366.1:0-13555 GCF_056994735.1 Geomonas sp. | reverse complement strand
CCTTGTGAGAGAGCTTTGCCAGGTAGGCGCGGATCCTCCTGGCGTTGGTGCCAAGATCGCTCATGCCGACCCGCGAGGTGGAGCGGACATCGACCAGGGAGCGTTGTCCGGCCGGGCTGACCCGTATAACCACATCATCCTTGAAGCCGAACCAGGGTGTGGTGTCGATGGCCTCGATTCTCCCTTCGGCGGGAACAGCTGCCACGATCTGCCATCCCATATCACGGGCAGCATCCAGGGCCGCTTTGAAGGCCTGGTCCTGAGGCAGCGGGAGCACCAGTGTCTTCAGATCCGGGTACGCCTGAAGCTGCTTGGCCGCGACCGCAGCGCCCGGGTAAGTGACCTCGCCATGCCGCAGGGGAACCACCGCCACGAACCTCGGCGGGTTGTCAACATCCGTAGTGATATCGTGGATGCGAGGGTAATGTTGCGCCTTCAACATCCATGAAAAAGGAATTCCGAACGCCAGCAGGGCTGCCAGTAGTGCCACAATCGAGAGGAGCACGCCAGCATGGTGCCGCCTCCGAAAAGCAACGACACCCGTGATGACCGCCAGCAAGGCACAGCCCAGGCCGCAGTAGGCTGCGAACTTCAGCAGGGAGAAGCCGGTTCGGAACTGCCAGAGGTCCAGCCTTGTGCCGAAACCGGAGGAGAAGAGGAGGATAACGGAGACGATGGAGGCTGCTACGGCGAACAACGGCAGCACAAAGGACGTGCTCCCGGAGGCTCGGGGCCGGTCATCTTCCGACCTGACTTCACGATCGAAGCTACGGTGGACCATAATCGCCTCCTTCTCTCCCTTACTCCCCGGATACCGGCATGGGTGAGCTTATCCCGGCATCACTCCAGCGAGGACACCTGAGCCGTTGGGAAGTTCGAGAGGAATCCGCCTTACATCCACCGCTCCGGCCGCCTTCAGCATATCGATCAGTTCGCCCTCGCTATACGATTGGCCTTCCGGCGTACCGATCAGCATGTTCAGCGAGAAGAGCGCAGGGAAGAGGGGGGCGGCCTTGGTGTCATCAAGAATGAATTCCTGTACCAGGAGCAAACCTCCGGGCTGGAGCGCCTTGGCCGTCTTCTTCAGGATCTCGACACAGCTCTCCGGTCCACTGCTGTGGAGTATATGCGACAACCAGGCGACGTCAAACCCGGTCGGCAGCTCTTCGTTTTCAAAGTCACCCGCCATGAAGGCGATGCGGTCGGAAAGTCCGAAGCGGGCGACAGTCTGCTCCGCAAATCTTTGCGTGGTGGGGAGGTCGCAGATCACGGCGGTGAGCTCCGGGTTCTGCTGGCAGAAATGAATGGCATAGGTGCCGGGCCCACCGCCGAGATCGAGCAACCGCTTCCTGCCGGAAAGGTCGATATGCGGCACGATCTTCGGCGCCATCAGCATCGCCAGGTTGAACATCCCCATCAGGAAACTCTCGCGGGTCGACTCTGTGTCCTCATGCGATGACCGCTCCCTGACCGGGGTGCCTGTCACGACGGACTGGTCGAGATTGCTCCAGCCTGTTACCAGGTGATGGTGGTGCATGATGATGTAGCCCATGTAGTCGGGCGATGTCTTGGAAAGAAATTTGGCTGCAAATCCGGTGGCGAGATACTTGTCGCCCTGCTTTTCCAGTAGCTCCATCGCGGCAAGAGCATTTAGCAGCATGGCAAGTGCACGACTGTCGCTCTTTATCGTGGAGGCAAGCTCTGCGGCCGAGAGTTGAGCGTTACTGAGATGGGTAAAGACATCGAGTTTGACGCCGGCGTGCAAGGTACAGGTGCTCCAGTAGCCGCCTGACAGTTCCAGAAGCTGCGGGAGTGTCCACGATTTCGCTTCCAAGCTTGCCTCCTTTTCAATTGCATTGAATTATCAATAGGGACGGCCCCTAACGCTTGCCGGACGCAGGGACCGAAGAATCGGCTGCCTGGTGATCTGCTGCAGGATGCAGGCTATGAAAGCCTCGCGGATCAAATCACGCGGATGTCGAGGCTCGACTCCCAGTAACCGTGCAGGTTGCAGCGCTGGTTGGCTACCAAGGTCACCTTGCCACTGGGCGCGGCTTCCTTTGGCACGGTCACAGAAAAAGCCACCTTCGGGCTCAGATACCCCTTCGGTTGCAGCTCGATCCTGCCGGCCGGGTCGTTTCCCATGAAGAGTTCGATCGCCTCGATCCAGTGCACCGGCGCCATCCCATGAAGCTTTTCCCCCACGCTCACTTCCACGGTGAACATCTCCCCTGCTTTTACCGAAGAGGGTGCCGTGATCATGGGCGCGTGCGACATCTCCAGGGGTGTCTTCTTACCGGGATCCTTGACCTTGTTGACGGTTTGAAACAGCGACTGGTCGACCTGCTGCGGGAAAAAACGCTCAGCCGAAGCGGTCGTGGCAAAACCTGCTGCAATGGTACCTGCGACTGCACTCTTAATAAATTCCCTTCTGTCCATAATTCCCCCGCTGTGTAAGACTTCACAGAAATAACCAACCGGCAACGAGGCAAAGTCTACCCTGCAGCGGCAAGTAGTCAAGCAGGTACTGGAATAACAGAATGAAATGAGATTGATAGGATGGTCGATCCCGGAAATTATCTATAACCGTTCCTGCAGGGCATGTCAAAGTCAATATGAACTCACTATCAAGCCGGAGTTGAATGACACAGCTGGGGATCATGGAAGGGAGAAAGATAAACTCCGGAGGGCGAAGATGCTTCGCCCTCCGGAGGAAGGTAGCTCCTATTTCACATCGGGAGATTTGATCTCATGCTGCGGCTTGAACATGAGCTTCTTGGAGCCGCGGTAGTTGGTGTACTTCGCCAGCTCCAGGTCGACCTTTTCCGGAACTGTAACACCTGCCTTGGCGAGGACCTGGCGCAGTTGCGCATCTGCCGAGGCGGCGTACTTGGCGGCGTCGGTCAGGACGCGCATGGTCTCCTTGGGGTTGTGGAAGCCGGTGGAGTTCTCTGCCCCGATGAAGATGAGCCGGTAGAAGGCCTGCTCGTACTGCTCGCGTGCCTGCGCATAGAGCGCCTTGTCGATCTCCTTGCCGGACGCCTGCGCCTTATTGGCCATCTCGAAGAGCTTCGCATCGGTGGCGGTCGCGTAGCCGGCTTTCAGGTAGACGATCATGGTTGCGTCCTGGATGTTCAGGACCTTGGTCCGCAGTTCCTCCGGTTTCTCGGTGTGGCAGGCGGCGCAGGCAATCAGGTCGTTCTTGAGCGGGCTCATGATCCTGTGGTCCGAGACCTTCTGCCCCTTGACCACTACGGTCGGCATGTGGCAGTCGGCGCAGCTTACGCCGTTTAGCCAGTGCGGGCTGTTGTTGGAGAAGAGCTCGTACTCAGGATGACGGATGAACCCGAGCTTGAAGCCTGTCACGCTCTGGACCCATTCGCCATTTGCCGGCGAACTCTTGATGTTCTTGATGATGTCCTCAATGGTGATGTTGCCGGCCTTACTCCCTTTCCAGGGGAAGACGACGTCGGTGGAGTGCATTTCATGGTCCTTCGGGATCATGTAGCTCACGTGGCACTGGGCGCAGACCAGTGTCCTCTTGTCCTGCGCGGTGAGCTTCGACTCGTCCACGCCGATCTCTTTTAGCGCCTTGCCAAGTGTGAAGCCGCGGGAGATCTTGGTCCCCATCGTCTTGTTGTCATGGCAGTCGACGCAGGAAACCCCCAGGGTCTGCTGATCCTTCGGAAGTCTCGCCAGCACCTCCTTGTACGGGGTTGAGAAGTAGGCCTTGCCCATCTGCTTTTCGAGCATCGGGGCGTACGGCGTCTTGCAGGTGAGGCACGAGCCGCCCGCCTTCACCCTGCCCGGGTCGACCTCTAGCTGGTCCTGGACCATGAAGTAGTGCCCGCGCGGCTCGCGATATTCGGAGCCGAAGCCCCAGCCGTTGTAAAGCAGGGCCAGGAAGGGGTACTCGTCGAGCTTATCCGGACGGTCCCCGCCGACATCGTAGCCCTTCTTGTACTTGCTTTTCCCGGCGGGGGTCGGCTCGCCGGTCTGTTTCCAGAGCTGGTACTCGACGGGATACACCTTGCCCCACTCGGCCGGGTCGATGGCGCCGTCGGGAATCTCGGCCGCAGTCATCGGCTCCACCTTCTTCTGGGTACATCCCGACCACATGGCCACTGCCGCTAGCATAGCCAGCGCGGCCGATGTCTTCCAGTACTTCATCTGCATGTCCTACCTCCTTTGATGGTATGTGAATGACTCGGGTATGTTGACTTCTGCTGAAGTGGGTAAGACAAGGTAGCCACGAAAGCTGACGAACATTAACATATCAGGGGACAACTTCTTTGACTTAGGTCAAAGATCTCATCGCAGTGTCTACAACACCTCATTTGGCCCCTTTGAGTCTACCATCGATCCGGCCTGCTGCCAGAATGGAGGGATAGCACTCTGACAGCAGCGTGACAGTCACCTGTGACACCGTGACTGGGAAAGGTCTGGATCCAGGGGAAACTCTCAATCCCTTTACTCTGGCGCCTGTCGTTCGTTTTCAGACGCTGGTCGCGCCCCGTAGCCGGTCATCTCGAGATACCCAGACCCGGTGGTCTTACCGGCGCCTTTCACGGCAACGGCGCCCTCCCAGTAGCGGAATCCGGCCGCGAGTTCCTGATCAGGCAAACGCGGCACGATCTCCAGGTCCAGGTTCTGTGATGGTATCCGCATGCGCCATATGGAAGGATAACGAGCGCCTGATGCCTTGCTGGTCCACCAGCGGCGTACTTCCAACTGGACCTCATCCCGCGCCAGATGCGTGGTCGCTCCGTCCGCAGATATGAGCGTCCCGCTGGAGAAGGGATCGACGCTGCCGTCCCGCCTCCTGAGACGGTAAAACATGACGTCCCGCCCGTCGTCCAACTGCAGGGCGAACCAGTCCCAGCCAACCTGGTCACGCTCGAGTGCACTGGTGCTCCACTCGCGGTCCAGCCAGGAGAGGCCGGTAACCTTGAAGCTCTCGCCTCCCGAGCGGACGGTTCCGGAGGTCCGCATGCGGGAGATGCTGTAGTAGTAGGAGGCGTTGCCGGGGGTGGCGCTCTTGCGGCTGAGCCCGCGGTCCCCGTTCAATATGACAGGGGTCAGGCTCCTGAGATCGAGCTCGATCGCCATGTCGGTGCCGGCGGCGGAAAGTTTCATGCTCCACGGCTTCGCCAGCGTCTCCACCGCGGACCAGCCCTCGAGCCACACGGCCAAGGGTGTCCCTCCGGCGCCGGCGAGTCCCAGGGCAGCGCGGCTGAACCTTTCGGCGAAGCGGAAACGTTTTCCGTCGATATCGGTCAGCGCGAAGTGCGCCATCATGACCTGGTTGGTCCCCCAGGTGGACGCCCTCTTCACCGGATGCGGCGTCAGGGCGACGCGGAAGAAGGTGAGCTGATACCCGAAGCTGTGGCCATCGGCGCTCTTCAGGTTCCCCGTGAAGTACCACCACTCATTGCGAAAGCCCGGATGGGGACCGTGATCGGCCGGGAAGGTGACAGGCCGCGGCGCCAAGGCCTGTGCATACCCCTCGGCGGGAGTTCCACCCAGGACCTCGGTGACATCGGTCTCCTTGCTCTTTTCCTGCGCCGTATCGGTGCAACCTGTGAAAAGGAGCAGCGGCAGCATCATCAGCATCGATATGGAGGCGGCCGCAGATACGACATTCTGGCGCATCTACTCCTCCTCTTTCAGAGCAGCGGCAGGAGACGATCCCGCTATCACCGCCGAAGGATAAATGGCGGCCAAGGTCGCTGCCACCACGGAGAGGAGGATGGCCTCGGCCAGGTATGCGGGATCGATGGAAAACTGCATGGTCCAGCCGAAAGACCTGAGATTGACCACGAAGACGAGAATCAACGCCTCTATGATGCCGAGCGGGATGGAAAGAATCCCTGCCACCAACCCGATCAGTGCCGTTTCGCCGCAGACGACGCCCCAGACCTGAAACGGTGTCAGACCTATCGCCCGCAAGACTGCCAGCTCCCGGGCACGTTCGACCTGCATGGCCATCAGCGCGGAGAGGATCCCCACGAATGCGACCACCAGGGTGAGTATTCTCAGCACCCCCGTTATGGCGAAGGTCCGGTCGAAAATTGCGACGGTGGCCTCTTTCAGTTCCCTGTTGGAGATGATCGCGATCCGGCTCCCCCCTTCCCTGCTCCTGATCTCCTTGGCAAGCTCCGCTGTAGTGACGCCTTTGCGTGCGTAAAAGGACATGCCGTCGACAGCGGGGTCATCGAAGTTCTGCAGATACCCCCGGCGGCTCATCAGGACCAGTCCGGCGTCGGAGCTGTAGTCATAGATGATGCCGGAGACATCAAAGTACCGCTGCCCGTGCCTGGTGCGGAGCGTTAATCGATCCCCCACTTTCAGTCCGTGGCGGTTGCTGTAAGGCTCTGACACAATGACCGATTGGCCGCGAGAGAACCTTTCCCACGCTCTCGCCGGATCCCCCTCTTTGAACGGGTAGCGCAGAAAGGTCGATCGTGGAATCTCGATGGACAGGATCTCCGTGGCGTATCCGGCGCTCTCGATGCCGGCCCGACGGGTCAGGCTGAAGGACTCGGCGCCCGGGAGGGTGGACAGGCGTTGCACCAGATTGGGGTCGAGGGGCGGCCGGATGCGTCCGCCACTCTCAGCGCTCCGGACGTAGACGTCGGCTTGCAGCCAGCTCTCCAGCCAGTTCTGCACGGTGAGACGAAAGCCTCCCACCATGATCCCGACACCGATACCGGCCGCAACCGCGACCACAAGTGCGGCAGTGGCGACCCCGGTCCGGGAGAGGGACACCACCACTCCTCGGGCGGCCATCTTGCCTACCACCCCGAATAAAGCCCCCATCGCCGGACGCAGGGTCCCGGCCATGACGACCATGGCGCCGGGGATGGTCAAAGCGTAGCCGAGGATGATGGCGAAGAGCCCGGCGAACCCTCCCACGATGCCGCCACCTCGATACAGAAGGATGCCGCACCCGACGAGCATAAGGAGCAGTCCGCCCAGTGCGGTCAGCGGCACAGCTTTCCTGCGGCGGGCTTCGATCGCCGATCGGGATAAGACGGCTCTTGGCGGTGCGCCCGTGGCCTCGACTGCGGCCGGGAAGGCTGCCACCAGGGTCGCCGCGATACCGAGCACGGCAGCCTTGGCCAAGGCTGAGGGTACCAGAGGGAGCTTCCGCACCTCCATGACGAAGTAGAGGTCGTTGATGGTCCTGGTGACCAGACGGGTGAGCTCCCCTCCCAGCAAGGTGCCGCAGGCGATTCCGACAGCGGTGCCGGCCAGGCCGATGAGGAGGGCCTCGCCGCAGATCATGGCCAGGATCTCCCTGCGTGTCACGCCCAGGGCCCTAAGCATCCCGATAAGGCGCCTTCGGCGGATCACCGAGAAGGTCATGGTGTTGTAGATGAGGAACATGCCGACGACGAGGGCGAGGAGGCTTAGGGCGGAGAGATTGAGGCGGAAGGCACGGGTCATCCGGTCAAGCGCAACGGCTCGGGATCCCGCCGGGATTATGGTGGCATCTGCGGGAAGGAGGGATTGGATAGACTTCAATTCGGAGGCACCAGGAGGTTCTTGCGGCACCACCAGGTCGATCCTGGAAAGCCTCCCCGTCAGTCCCAGCAGCTCCTGCGCCGTGCTGATATCGGTAACCAGGACCGCGGCGAGCCCGAGGCGGGAGACCTCATCGGGAGCATCCAGGAGGCCGGCCAGAACCAGCTCCTGCCTCTTCCCTGCCACCTCTACGCTGAACGTCCCCCCCACCTTCACCCCCCGCTCCCGTGCCGTCTGGCGCAGCATCAGCGCGGTATCAGGTTGCCCGATCAATTTGGCCAGCAGACCGGGATCGCTGAAGCGGGAACTGAAAGAGCGGATGGGGGGCTCGGCGAAGGGGTCGATGCCGATGATCTGGAAAGTTGCGACAGGGGGGCCGGAGATCTGGAGTGGTCCGGTTACCACCGGCGCCGAATTCCTGAAACCGCCGTCGACCCGGATGCGTCTATAGAGATCGTCAGGAAGGCCGGCCGGCCCTCCGACCAACTGGTGGGTCGCCTTTCCGGCGACGGTCTCGGCCGCAATCATGAAGGCGCGCTCCGCCGCCCGGTTGGCGAGATCGACGGCGGTTACCACCGTCACCCCCAGCGAGACTCCGACCACCGCCAACACCGTAAGCCAGGGATGGCTCAGCACGTTGCGATACCCCGCCCGCCAAAGGATCATGGCTCCCCGCTCCCGACGTCGACGAGCTTGCCGTCCCTGATGGTGACTATCCGATCGGCGAGTCTGGCGACCTCGCTGCTATGGGTGACCAGCACCAGGGTGGCGCCGGTATCGCGCACCAGTCGCTGGAAGAGATCCAGGACCAGCCGGCCGCTCTCGGCATCGAGGTTGCCGGTAGGTTCGTCGGCCAGCACCAGCTTGGGTGCGTGGATCAGGGCGCGCGCCACTGCCACCCGCTGCTGCTCCCCACCCGAGAGCCGATCGGGATACGATTTTCCCCGATCCGCCAGCCCGACTTGATGGAGAAGATCGTGCGCACGGGCTCTCGTCTGCGAGGTCAGTTTCCCGGCAAGCTCAAGAGGCAGCAGGACGTTGTCCTCGACAGTCAGGGTGGGAATGAGGTTGTAAAACTGGAAGACAAAGCCGATGTGGTTTCTGCGAAAAAGGGTGCGCTCCCGCTCGCTCAGACGGTTGATGGCCTTAGTCTCGACCACGATCTCACCGCGATCCGGACTGTCGATGCCGCTGATCAGGTTCAGGAGGGTGGACTTTCCGGTACCGCTTCGCCCCAGGAGAAATACCCACTCCCCCGTCTCGATCGAGAGGGAAGCGCCCCGCAAGACGATACGCTCCCGGCCACCTTCCCGAAACGACTTCGAGACCCCTCTCAACTGGACAAGCGGTGCCGGCATTCACCCTCCTTCAGTGCCGTTGCCAAGGTCGAGGTCGCGATAACTGAATCGACGGCCTCGCGCGGTGAAACGAGTCAGTAGCGGAATGTAAAGCTCACAATTTCGTGTATCATTTCATAAATCTGCAACTGAAAATCCGTGGCAGTTATCGATCCGGCTCCTCGAACATGGCGACCTGTGAGTGCGGCCTACCGGTAATTTATCATCCCAGTAGAGATAGTAAACAGACCGTGCAGCTTTGCGCAGTAATGTGCCTTGAATTGATGCAGGATGTGCGGATCACGTGCTGACACTGAGGGGAAGAAGACATGTACGAGAACGTGACCATACCTGGACATGCTGTCGATCTGATGAAGATGGTGAGAAATTCTCTCGAGACTGTCCGCAATATGCTTGGAGCAGAGACAACGCACGGCGACGAGGTCACCGGACAGATCCAGCAACTGGCACATCTGGAGCAGCTCCTTCTGGACCAGGAGGCCAGACTCGATGCCGTGAACAGGGTGCTGGAGGAGTTCAACTATTCGGTCGCGCATGAGCTCTTTGCCCCCTTAAGGAGAATCAGCGGCTTCACACGCGAGATCTTGCAGCGCGGCGCAGACGAACTGGACCGGGAGGGAATCAGTTATCTGAACTGCATACTCGACTCCTCCCAGCAGATGAACGAGTTGATCGAAGGCCTGATGCAGGTCTCCCGCCTGCTGCACCAAGAGTTGCAGATTTCAACCTTCGATCTCGGCGAGGTAGCCAGGAACATCGCAGAAGAGCTGCAAGCGAAGTCGCCGGAACGGCAAGCCGACTTTACGGCGAAGAGCCAACTGGAGGTAAAGGGCGATCTCAACCTGCTAAAGATGGCGATGAGGAAACTGCTGGAAAACGCCTGGAAATACACCTCGCCGAAGGAGCGGCCCTGCATCGAGTTCGGCAGCCTCGACCTGGATTCACGGCGGGTTTTTTATCTGAAGGACAACGGGGTAGGTTTCGACATGGCTTACTACGACAGGCTTTTTCACCCCTTCCAACGCCTGCACGACCGGGAACTTTTCCCGGGTAGCGGGCTGGGGCTGACGGCGGTGAAGAGAATCGTGGAGCGTCACGGCGGGCAGGTGTGGGCGGAAGGGGTACCGGGGCGGGGCGCGACCTTCTATTTCACGCTGGAGAGCTGAGAGGGGGAGGCTGGAAGCCTCCCCTCCCCTGGATCCATGATTACTTTCCCCCCTTCAAGGTTTCGCCGGTCTTGTCACCTGCTTTTTTGACCGCCTCACCGGTCTTATGGCCGGCCTTCTCGACTGCGTGTCCCGTCTTCTTGGCACCTTTCTTGACGTCTTTGGCCGTGGTCCTTCCGATAGTCTTGGTCCCTTCTTTGATCTCCGTTCCTCCGCCGTGTCCTATGTCCTTTACACCTTGACCGATTTCCTTACCCCCTTTCTTGAAGGTGTCCTCGGCAAAGGCGACGCCGGATCCCAGAAAAAAGGTCAGAACCACTGCCACGAATATCCGAGAAATCATTTTGCTCCTCCCTTTGACTGACTGCGCCGACCCTCTATCATATCCGCGACATCAGAGGCGCCGTCAGTGGTTGAGCCGGCGGTGCCGGCAAGTTCTCAACCCTATGGCCATTTTACCTAAAGAGACCCGGTACCGTCCACGGTCGGGCACTCTCCCCTTACCCGCCGACCCTATTTCCCCTCGCTGCGCTGCAGCAGTACCTGGTTGTAACGCTCCTTCCTTTTGACTGCCAGGTATTCGCCCTTTTCGTTCTCCTTGAGCTGCCGGGGATAGTTCGCGGTCAGGTCGTACCAGCGGCTTATCCGCTGTTCGAAGCGCTGGTTTTGCGGGAGATCAAGGGCGTCGAGATAGGTCTCCACCGCCAGGAAATAGCGGACCGTGTTCCGTTCTATGGCCCCCCTCACCCCATCCACGTAAACGTACCTGCCCCCTTGGTAGACCACGCTGAAGCCGACCTTGTCCCGGCCGATTGTCGCGAAGTAGCTCCTGATCGCCATCCTGGCCATGGGGCCGCTACTGTAGGAGTAGCTGAAATGGACGAAGGTATGCCCGGGATCGAGCGGGGCAGCCTCCAGCCTCATCCGGTGATCCCTGGTCCGTAACGGCCCTTCCTCTGCCGACAGGGCGACCTCCAGGTAATTCGGCTGCAGCGAGACGGTGCTGAACTTCAGCTTCAGGGGGTAGGCGTCTGCAGGTGGCTGGTAATACTTGCGGCCGTTGTACAGGGTCACGAACCATTGCTCGCCGGCTTTGCGGTAGGTGCAGGCCTTGATGTTGATGTGGAGCGAGGTGATGTCGCACCAGTTCTGGGGATACTGCAGTGCGTCCCGAACGGCTTCAAAGGGGTGAGCGAAGGTTCCGTACATGTCGACCCGTACGGAACCTTTTGTCTCGGTTGAATCGAGGTAGATGGGGGCGCCGAAGCGATTCTTCTCAAGCTTGGGCCTTAGCGCGGGGTACTTGGCAAGGAGGGCGCTTTCGGCTGCGACCGCCGCCTCGGCGGATGCTCCGGCATGGCATGAGAAGATGACCACCGCCAATATGACCCAAACGAAATGCCTGCTGATGAGTTTCATAGCTCACCGTCAAAGAGCTGTAATCACGACCGGTCAGGGGCGAACGGCAACATACCAGGTTAGTATATACCTTTCGTTCCTCCAGCAGGAAGATCGGCCGTTCCAACCTCACGCGGCGCAGCGGGCGGACAGTGGGCGAGCGGGAGACTACCGCCGGGCCGTTCCCGGTCTTTCGTCGGACTCGTCGGGATTTATGTCGGTTACAGCCTGTCCCCAGATGCTCATCAGGATGGCGAATATTACCGGCCCCAATATGAGCCCCATCAATCCCATGGTCACCACGCCGCAGATAGCCCCCAGCACGATGGCCAGCACCGGAATGTCGCTTGCCGCTCCGATGGCCAGCGGACGTATGGCATTGTCAGCCAACCCGACGAAGATCATGCACCAAAGGGCCAGGAGCAAGGCGGCTAGATAGGAGCCGTTCAAGGCCACCAGCAGGGTGAGCGGGACCCACACGATTCCGGTACCGACCACGGGGACCAGGGCAGCAATGGCCGTGAGCGCGCCGCAGAAAATCGGAGCCGGCACACCTGCCACCCAGTAACCGAGTCCAGCCGTCACCCCTTGGGTCGCACAGGTGAAGATGGTACCGACAGTCACCGCGGTGGTGATGGAACGGATCTCGCCCACATAGCGGTTCGCTTTCTCCCTGTTGGGAGCAAGTCGCGAGATACAGGTGTCGACGACCTTTTCGCCGTCGCGGTAGATGAAGAAAAGGAGGAAGAGCGCCACGGCAAGGGTAAAGAGGAAGTCGAAGACATTCTTTGCCGCTCCGGTCGCGATATCCAGCAGGATCCTGGAACCTTCCGAGGCGGCCTTGGCCCCCATGCCCGATATGTCGACACCGAACCTGTTGGCCAGCGAGGTAGCCCTGTCGACCAGCGGAAGATGCTTCAGGGTGTCAGCGCCGGTCTTGCTGATGGTGCTGAACAACTGAACCACCTGCTGCGTCCAATCGTCAGCATTGACCGTTGCGGTAATTACCAGTGCGGCGGTCGGCAGGATGAAGCAGATCAGGACCGCCAGCACCATAAGTCCCGCGGCCTTGGCCGGATGACCGGGAAACCAGGTGTTCATGCGGTGGTAGTGCGGCATGGTGGCGATACCGATGATCAGAGCCCAGGCGAAGGGCTTCACCACCGGCGCTGCCAGCATCAGAAAGAGTACGATTGCGGCCACAGTGGCAAAGGCCGCAAGGATACTGAGATACAGTTTTTTGTGCATTGTTTTCCTCTCGAACTGCTTGTTCGCGCCGAAGTCACCTTCGCCCTGTTCAGCGGGGGGGGGTCACGATCTTGCGCTGGTCCGAAGGGGTAACCGGCGGCGCGCCCGGCGGCTGGAGCGACTGATCCGTCTGGAACGGCAGATTCTGTTCGTGGCGCTCGTTGGTCAGGACGGGAGGCTCTTCCACAACCTGCCAGTGCTTGCCGACCGGGACGGCGATCTTCTTCGGGACCACCGGAGGCGATGCCGGTTGCTTGGCATGAAAAGCAGTGCAGCCGCTGGCAACAAAGATTGCGGTACAGATTGCGGTGACCAGGAAGTATTTCATGATTTTCTCCTTGATGCTGTTGAAAGACACCGGTACTTAATTCGGCGGCTCGAAGTGGCTTGCAGATCAACTAGTCGAGATAAGACAGGTGCCGACTGACACTAGCATACCAACATGTTGAGGCAAAGACAGTTTTTTGCTATGGATGCTCCGAAACCACCAGTATCGTGCGGTATTCGGGAGGGGATTTGGTATGATCTTCAATATCCCTGCCTTCGACGCCTCCCTGGCCGTTATCCTATCAAGGAGCAGGCATGGCCAAAATCGCCCTTGCAACCGCGGAACTACTTCTCTTTCTCTGCGTCCTCTGCCTAAGCCACCCAGCCAAGGCACAGGAGACTCCTCCCTTTCCCGTGGCATCCACCGAATTCAGCTACCTGATGGGTTATGGCATCACCCACCGCGGCTTTGGAGCGACCCGGACCCAGGTCCAGACGGTCGATTTCATCGGCAGGTTCGGCTATTTCCTCAGCGACGAGATGGGCAGCGGCTGGTATCGCGGCCAGTTCGAGCATGTGCTGGAACTGCCA
>NZ_JBXKJL010000365.1:0-5729 GCF_056994735.1 Geomonas sp. | reverse complement strand
GCCACAACCCTTGCAATAATCCCGGCCTCTCAATATAATGCATCGATTAACGTACCCGACCAGCAACAGCGGAGCAGACGTGCCAGCAACCATAGAATTCAGCGAATCACTTCTCGACACCCACCTCCCGGTGGACGTCCGCACCCCTCTCGAATACGAGGAGGATCACCTCCCCGGGGCCATCAACGTCCCGCTCCTCTCGAACGAGGAGCGAGCCGAGATCGGGACCATGTACAAGCAGCAGGGGCCGTACCTCGCCAGACAGCGGGGCCTGGAACTCACCGCCCACCGGTTCCCCGAAATCGTCAAAACCATCGCCGAGCGTGCCGACGGCAGGCCCGTCCTGGTCTACTGCTGGCGGGGAGGACTGAGAAGCAAGACGGTGACCTCGATTCTCGACCTGACCGGGCATCAGGCGGTGCAGCTTGTCGGCGGCTACAAGCTCTTCCGCAACCAGGTTGCGGGCTTCTTCAGCCCCTTCATCCCCAAGGACCCGCTGGTGGTGCTGCATGGCATGACCGGAATCGGCAAGACGACCCTCCTCGCCCTCCTTGAGGATCGCGGCTGCTCGACCGTGGACCTTGAAGGACTTGCCTGCCACCGCGGGTCCGCCTTCGGCCAGCTGGGGCTCAACCAGAACCTTTCCCAGAAGAGGTTCGAGACGCTCCTTTGGGACGCGATCAGGAAGGCCCCCCAGGGACGCCCGCTGATCCTGGAAGGAGAGAGCGAGCGGATCGGCAGGGTCATGCTCCCCGGCGATTTCTATCAGAAGATGGCGGAAGGAATCAGGATCTGGTGCTCGGCATCTATCGGGACCAGGGTGCAGAGACTGATCGACGAGTACGGCCTCCCGGAGTACAAGGAGGAGATGGCGGCGGCGCTGCAGCGGATCCGCAAGAAGCTCGGGGGAAAGAAGTGCGAGGAACTGGCGGAGCATCTGGAGCGCTGGGAGATGGAACCTTTTATGAAGGGCCTGATCTGCGACTACTACGACAAGGTCTACTACAAGAACAGGCAGTGGGAGGCCGATTACGACCTCTCCATGGAAGAGTTCGAAACTGCAGCCGACGAGCTGGAGGCCTTCCTGGAAAAGCGACTGAACGTCCGCTAACGCCGCCTGACCCTGTACTTCTTGACCAGTTCAATCGGCCGGTAGGAAAGCTTGGCCTGCCTCAGGGACTCGACACCCAGGTCCTGTTCCCTATTCAGATAGCGGCAGCCGGTGAAGAGTAGCCGGCTGAACTCCCGGTCCAGCAACTGGTACAGCCCCTCCATGAAGAGGTCACCCTTCTCGAAGTGGCAGACCGCGGTCTCCCGGTTCAGGCGCTCCCCGAGGGCGAAGCCCCTCACGGCCCCCTCCACCAGGATCACCACCCCCGAAAGCCCCAATTCCTCATACAGCCTCAAGGCCTCGGCCGCTCCCTCGACCTCCCCCTCCGCCGACCGCGGCCCCATCGCCACCCTGACCCTCTGCCACTCATCCAAAAGAGCCAGCGCGCCTTCAAGATGCCGGGGGGCATAAAGCTCTACTTCATGCCGGTGCCTGAGCATGAAGTAGTTCACCCGGTTCTTTTTCTTGTGATAGGCCTTTCCGGTCAACCGGGCCATCTCCTCCTTCAGGTGGAGGTAATCGAAGTTGTCCCGGTCCTCCACCACCTCCAGCCCTTCTCCCTCCTGAAGATGCTGTTGAAGGAAGGTATCATCGGCCCCGTAGAGGGTCAGCCCCTCCCCTATCAGTTCGCGAGCCGCGCTGGCGATCCCCCCGGAGAAAGGGGGAAGGAAATAGCATGAGCCATCGTAGCCGCGCCCCAGCGCCACCACAGCGTCCCCCACCTGCGTCAGCTTGTAGTCGTGCACCTTCCGGAAAAGGAAGAGGTTGGCGAAGGTGAGCTCCGAGACGCGGGGCTGAAGCTCGGAGAAGAGCCGGTCCAAAAGCGGCTTGTCGTCGAGCTCGATGCACCTGCACTGCGGGTAAGCCGGGATTTCCATGTCAGCTCCGTGAACCACAAGAGTATATCATGCCTCGGCCGGAGCCCCTGAGCCTCAAGGGCAGCCGATGCAGGAAGCTTCCGGCATTTTTTGCACAGATGCAAAAAAATCTGGCCTTTCCCTCTCTGTATACGTTACTATCGCGCAAAACGCCATCTCGGAATTGCCTGCACACCTTGCCGCGTGAGGCTCCCTCCGCAGGAGTCCGGAAAGACCTTTTACGCCAAGGCATGGCACCGGAAGCACTTATAGATCAACCGATAAAGCCCCTTTCACCATTTCTCAGCCGCAGCAGCACGGACAGTGCAAAACAACAGGACAAAAAGAGCCACATGCAGAAATACCTCTTCAAGTTCATAAACAATTTGAAGCTGCGCTGGAAGATGGTGGTCCTGGTGCTGCCGCTGGTCATTATCCCCATCTTCATCGTCGGCGGGGTCATCGGCTACATCTCCACCAAACAGGCCTATCTCGGCATCACCCAGACCAGCAAGGACGACCTCGAGCACATGGCGTCCTACACGGTCGACCTCCTGAACTCCCACTACCAGCAGTTCCAGGTCTACAAGGAGGACAAGGAGAAGAGCTTCAACAAGGACCTCGCCACCCTCACCGAGCTTGCCTACAATATGGTGCAGACCCAGCAGCGGCAGTACCAGAAGGGGCGCATCGACCTGGCGACGGCGAAGCACGAGGCGCACAACGCGCTGGCCAAGGTGAACGTCGGCAAGACCGGCTACATCTACGCCATGACCAGCAAGGGCGAGCTCAAGGTGCACGTGGCCCAGGAAGGCGAGAACGTCTTCAACAGCCGTGACGAGAAGGGGCGCTACTTCATCAGGGAGATGTGCGAGAAGGCGGTGCGCTCCAGGCCGGGCGAAGTCCTTTTCATCGTCTACCCATGGAAGAACGCGACGCTGGGCGACAAGGTGCTGCGCAAGAAGGTGGTGGCCTACCGCTACTTCAAGGAGTGGGACTGGATCATCGCGGCCGGCGGCTACCTGGAGGAGACCTACGACGACGTGGACTTCGAGCGCCGCTCCTTCGCCGCCCTCAAGGAGAAGATCAAGAGCAAGAAGGTGGGGAAGACCGGCTACGTCTTCTGCGTCGACGGCTCCGGCAATTTCATGATCCACCCGACCGGTGAGGGGAAGAACTTCATCAACGCCACCGACACCCGCGGGGAGCACTTCATCAGGGAGATGTGCGAGCTCAAGAGCGGCTGGATCCGCTACCCCTGGAGGAATGCTGGAGAAAGCAACCCCAGAATGAAGATCGTCCGCTACGAGTACTTCAAGCCCTGGAACTGGATCGTGGCGGTCGGCTCCTACGAGGACGAGTTCTACCAGGAGGCCAACGCCATCAAGGGGCGCATCATGGAGAGCATGGTGGTCCTCACCATCCTGGTATCGATCGTCTCGGTGGTTCTGGTGCTGGTCGCCTCGAGGGTGATGACCGAGCCGATCAACCGCATGATGAGCGTGATCAGAAAGGTGAAGCAGGGTCGCCTGGACGAGCGGATCGCGGTCGACAGCAACGACGAACTGGGCGAACTGGCGACGGCATTCAACAGGATGACCAAAATCATCAAGCACAACAAGGAGCTGGAGGCCAATCTCGCCCAGCAGGGCAAGATGGCTTCGCTCGGCGTCCTCTCATCGGGCGTGGCGCATGAAATCAACAACCCCCTCGGGGTAATCCTCGGCTATGCCGCCTACCTCGAGGGAAAGCTGACTCCCGAGGACCCGACCTATAAATACATCCACGAGATCAAGCGGGAGAGCAAGCGCTGCAAGAAGATCGTCCAGGACCTCCTGAGCTATGCCCGGACCCCGCAGCCGATCCTGGGGCAGACCGACATCAACGCGCTCCTCGGGCAGATCGTCGACTTCGCGGCGAACCACACGGACATGCATCACGTGAGCGTGGACAAGGAGTTCGACCATTCGCTGCCGGAGGTCATGGTGGACGGGGACCAGCTGCGCCAGGTGGCCATAAACCTGATCCTGAATGCGGGCGCCGCCATGCAGAAAGGTGGCAAGCTGGTGGTCTCGACCTCGGCGGCCGACGACGGGATGGTGAGCCTGAAATTCGCCGACAACGGCGGGGGGATTGACCCCGAGCACATGGAGAAGATCTTCGAGCCATTCTTTACCACCAAGGTAAAGGGGACGGGACTGGGGCTGGCCATCACCAAGCAGATCGTGGAGCAGCATCACGGAAAGATCGGCATCGAGAGCGTGATCGGCTGCGGCACCACGGTCGAGGTGCGGCTGCCCGTCAACCGCGATGATTATTGCTAAGAGGGACGAGCCGGGGAAGCCGGCGGTAGAAGGGGTGAGATAAAGGTGACTGCCAAGAAGAGAGTTATGTTGGTCGATAACGAGGAGGGGCTTTGCCGCATGATGGAGGCAGTCCTCTCCGATAATGGCTATGCCGTGAACGCGTTCACCAGGTCGTTCGAAGCGGCCGAAACCTTCCAGGCGGGACAGTGGGACCTGCTGGTCACGGACATCAAGATGCCGGGAATGGACGGCCTTGAGCTGTTGCAGAAGGTGAAGCAGAAGGATCCCGGCTTGCCGGTCATCATGGTCACCGCCTATGCCACGGTCGAGATGTCGATCCAGGCCCTGCGCAAAGGGGCCTACGATATGCTGACCAAGCCCTTCGAGCCGGAGGAGCTCCTTTACCGGGTCAAAAACGCCCTGCAGCACACCCGGCTCATCGAGGAAAACCGGGAGCTGCGGGAGGAACTGGTCGGTAGATTCCAGTTCGACCACATCATAGGCGGATCATCCTCGCTAAAGGAGGTGCTGGAGCGGGTGGAAAAGCTCGCCGTGCGGGACACCTCCGTCCTCATCACCGGCGAGTCGGGAACGGGGAAGGAGTTGATCGCCCAGGCCATCCACTACAACTCGCCGCGCAAGGAGAAGAAATTCGTCGCCATAAACTGCGGGGCGCTTCCGGCCACCCTGCTGGA
The DNA here is from genome assembly GCF_056994735.1 of Geomonas sp. Lineage (NCBI taxonomy): Bacteria > Pseudomonadati > Thermodesulfobacteriota > Desulfuromonadia > Geobacterales > Geobacteraceae > Geomonas > Geomonas sp. The sequence goes on along the minus strand of NZ_JBXKJL010000365.1, from coordinate 760 downwards.
GAGCGAGCTCTTCGGCTACCGCAAGGGCGCCTTCACCGGAGCGGCCGAAAACCGCCGCGGCCTGCTGGAGACCGCCGACGGCGGAACCCTATTTCTGGACGAGGTCGGGAACCTCCCGATGACGGTCCAGAAGACCCTGCTGCGCTTTCTCCAGGAACAGGAGTTCAACAGGATCGGCGACCCGACGCCCACCAAGGTCGATGTCCGCGTCCTTTCCGCCACCAACACCGACATGAAGGCCGCAGTCAAGGCGGGCGAGTTTCGCGAGGACCTCTTCTACCGCCTGAACGTGGTGAACATACACCTCCCATCCCTGAGGGAGCGCAAGGACGATATCCCCCTCTTGGCGGCGCATTTCATCCGTCAGCTGAACGCCAAATTCACCACCCGGATCAAGGGCCTCACCCCGGATGCCCTGGAAGCGGCGGTGGAATTCGGCTGGCCCGGAAACATCAGGCAGCTGCAGAACGTGATCGAGGCCTGCATCGCCCTGGAGAATAACGACTACATCACCTTGCCGGTCCTCTCCCAGTTCATAGAACTGGCTCCGCAGGAGCCGAGCGATGGTGAGCAGGTCACGGACGAGGGGGAGTACAGCAAGGCGCTCACGAGGTTCGAGACCGAGTACATCAGGGGGCTGTTGCGCAAGAACCACGGCAATGTCGAGGCCGCCGCCAAAGAGGCCGGCACCAACATGGCCACCATCTACCGCAAGATCAAGAAGTACGGCATCAGGAAGGACGAATACAACTCCTGACCC
>NZ_JBXKJL010000364.1:0-3497 GCF_056994735.1 Geomonas sp. | reverse complement strand
GAAGAGCAGCGCTCGGCCAGTTCGTTGGCGCCGCCAAGATGTCCGGAGAGGAGGGAGATGGCGAAGCGACCGGCATCATCGACCACCACCACCGCCGGGTCCTTATCCTTTGCCTGCAGAAGGGGGGCGACAGTGCGAACCACGATCCCGGTCGCCATTATGAAGACGAAGGCACGGCATGACGGCCATAGCCGCGCCACGAGCGCCTGCAGCCCGTCCGAGAACGGCTGGGCATCTCCAGTGGCGTGCTTCTCGATGACGTATAACGAGCTTTCCGGCAGCGCTCTCTTGAGGGCAGCACCGATTCCGGCCCCGTTACCGGTTATGGCGATGATAGCTATCTTCATAAATGACTCAGGCCGACTTCCCCTCTCCCTCCGGGAGGGCCGGGGTGAGGGCGCCTTCCACAGAGGAGCAACAGAGCCTGGAAGTGGCAGCTTCCCTCACCCGACCTTCGGGCACCCTCTCCCGGAGGGAGAGGGGAGGAACCGCTCGTCCCACTGCGGTGCCAGGTTCGCGCCCGGGAGGGCGCTCCTACAGCGATGTGCAGGTGCGCACCGCCAATGTGCACGTGCTCACCGCGGTCTGTTACGACTTGTGTACTCCGTTCGGTCTTAGGTGATGATCCCTTTCCTGCACCCGTGGGTGAACTCCTTGTCGTACAGAAGAGACTTCGCCCGCATCCCCTCGCCCCTGGCCCGCAGCACGTCGCCCACGACGATCAGCGCCTGCTTGCCAATACCGGCTTCCTTGACCTTGGCCGCTATGTCGGCAAGCGTTCCTTCCACAACCTGCTCATCTGCCCATGAAGCGCGGGCGACGACGGCGACGGGGGTCTCCACCGTGTAGGCTCCAAGAAGCAACTCGTCTACGACCTTCTCCATCATCGACACGGAGAGGTAAATCAGCAGGGTCGCGCCAATCCGGGCAATCTCGCAGAGCTTTTCCCGCTCCGGCACAGGAGTCCTCCCCGCCAGACGGGTGATGATCACGGTCTGGGAAACTTCGGGAAGGGTCAGTTCCTGTTTGAGGGCGGCGGCCGCGGCAAAGGCGCTGGTAACGCCGGGGACGACCTCGTAGTCGATCCCCAGTTTGTCCAGCTCTTCCATCTGCTCCTGGATGGCGCCATAGATGGACGGATCTCCGGTATGGAGGCGGACGACGTTTTGTCCGGCAAGAGCTGCCTGGGCGAGGGCGCTGGTGGTCTCCTGAAGGTTCATGCCGGCGGAGTCGAAAATGGTGGCATCGGGAGCGTAGGTCTTCACCAGTTCGAGATCGACCAGGCTTCCCGCATAGACAACCACGTCCGCCTCACGAAGGAGACGTGCGCCTTTGACGGTGATGAGTTCGGCATCGCCGGGGCCGGCGCCGACGAAAAAGACTTTGGTTACATTGGTCACAACAGGTGTCCTTTGAAGTGCTCGGAACCCATCCCCACCCCGGCCCTCCCTTTGAAAGGAGGGGGCGCCGTCGAACGGGGCCGGGAACTCGATCTGCATGGGGAGGGTAATAGAAGAATTGACGCGCTAAAGCTGATTTTTCCTTACGATCAGCATGGAAAGATAGTCGAGCTTTTTTCCGACCAGCGACGCGAGGTCGAAGTGGACCTCCTCATCGCTCGATCCTACCCGGCGTACGAAGACTCCACGCTTCTCGAGGCCGAGCTCCTTCAACACCGCGTAGATCCGGTCAAAGACACGGTTCACCTTCATCAGGATGACGGTATCGAATTGCTCCAGGGTCCGCTTCAGTTCATCGCTCTCATAGGTCGCGGGAAGGATGGCGATCCGCTCTCCGCCAAGACCAAGAGGAGTCCCGGACACGGCAGATGAAGCCAGGATGCTGGAGATCCCGGGTACGATTTCGATCTTTATTTCCGGATATTTTTCGCAGAGGATCCGGTGGATGTAGAGATAGGTGGAATAGAGGAAGGGGTCGCCGATGGTGATGAAGGCTACGTCTTTTCCGGCCCCTATACGCTGGGCGACCTGGTCGGCCGCCTCTTCCCAGAAAGGATCGAGGCCCTGCTGATCCTTAAGCATCGGGAAAACCTGGACCAGTACCTCCTGCCGCTTCCTGTCGATGAATTCCTCGACTATGGAGAGGGCATAGCTCCCTGCTTCGGCTGCACCGGTCGGAGCGCAGATGACATCGACATTTCTCAGGATCCGCTCCGCCTTCCTGGTCAACAGCTCCGGGTCGCCGGGTCCGACACCTACCGCATAGATTACTGCCACTACTCCTCCCCTTTCCAGGCCGCGATCACGTAGACCGGGTTGTGGGCGGAGAACATCTTGTACTCGGTGAGAGTGCGGGTCTTGGAGATGTTAACGCAGGTGACTTCGACGGTGTAGCCGTGATCTTCGAGGAACTCAACCGATTTGGTGAGCGTATCGAGGGTGACGGCGTTGAGCACGATGAAGCCCTCGGGTTTCAAGCGCTTGTCCACCGCCTCGATGATCTCTTCCAGCATCCCGCCGGAGCCGCCGATGAAGACGCGGTCGGGGTCGGGAAGTTCCTCCAGCCCCTCAGGGGCGAAGGTCTCGATGACCATCACGTTCCTGGCCACGAACTTCTTCATGTTCTCTTTCAGAAAGGTCAGGTACTGGGGGTTCTTCTCCAGCGCGAAAATCCGGCCGTTGGGCATGAGGTTGCCGGCTTCGATGGAGACGGAGCCGCTGCCGGCGCCGATGTCCCACATCACCAGGTCGTCCTGAAGCTGGAGCTTGCCCAGCGTCACAGCCCGCACCTCTTCCTTGGTGATCAGCTTCTTCGCGGTGGCGAATTCCTCGTCGCGGATGCCGATCACGGGGTAGTTCTGCAGATTCGGTTCCCAGGTCTTGAGCAGGATCAGAATGTTTAGGGGGGATGCCTTTATCTCGGTCAGGCCGCGCACGTCGGTCTTGGTGAATTTCTCCGTGGGGAGTCCCAGGTCCTCGCAAACCCAGGCCTCATAACCTTCGGCGCCGCGGGTGATGAGTTCCCTGGCCAGGACGGCGGGGGTATTGACGCTGTCGGTGAGGATGGCGATCTTTTCCGAGGCGATGATGCGGTCGAGCGCGGGCTTGATCCCTCTGCCATGGACCGAGACGAAGGTGGCATCGTCCCAGGGCTCCTTGATCCTGGCGAAGGCGTACTGCACGCTGGTGACGTTGGGGAAGATCTCCACCCGCTCCTTGGGAAGGTTCCGGAGGAGGAACCTGGCCACACCGAAGAAGTTCGGGTCGCCTGACCCCAGCACCACGGTACGCTTGTCCGTGGATCTCAGGTACTCCAGCATGATGGAGAGGTCCTCGAGGAGACGCTTCTCCCCCTTGAAATCGGGGAAGATATCAAGCAGCCGCTTATGCCCGATCAGCACCTCGGCGCTGCCGATCACCTCCAGCGCCTGCTTGCCGAATCCTTCCCATCCCTCGATACCGGCGCCGACCAAGTAGATCTTTTGCTCTGGCATAACCCGCTCCTTCTTCATTTCAATACAATGTGCACCATGGGCT
>NZ_JBXKJL010000363.1:0-11340 GCF_056994735.1 Geomonas sp. | reverse complement strand
CTGGGCCTTGGCGCCTCCCGACGGGTTGTGGCAGCTGAAGCAGACCAGGTCGTTGGTCTGGCTACCCAGCGAGTTGTGGGAGACGTGACATTGCAGACACCCGGAATCATGCGGTGCGGGCACGGCTTGGCACGGGTTATGGTCGAAGAGGAAGATCATAATCAGTGCTGCTGCGCATATGACGATTTTCTTCATGGTCTGCTCCAGGTTTCTCATTGATCCACTCGCAACTGCTGGTCGGGGTCTCCCCCTTCCCTTCCCTTACCTGCAGACTACGCTTCCCGCCCTGGCATGGCGGCAGTCGACGCCCGTCGGGTACTGCCAGCTAGCGGTGGTGCCGCCGGTCGAACCGGATGTTGCGCTGCTGCTCCCGGTGCTGCCCCCGGAAATGGCCCCGCCCGTGCCGCCGCTCCCCTGGGCCGTGCCGCCGGAGCCCCCGGCTGCCGTACCGCCCTGACCGAGGGCGGAGGCCCCCTCTCCCTGCTGGTTGCTCAGGCCGAAGAAGGTGACCGTGCCGGTTGCGTCCGCGGTGACCAGCATCCGGCTCTGCTGGTCGAAGAGAACGTCGGCCAGCTGCCGGAACTGCCCGGTGGCGGTGCCGTAGCTCCCGAGGTAGCCGACGAACTTCGGCTGAGCCTCCAGGTCGATGACCTGCACCGAGCTCTGGAAGCCGTCAGCCACGTACATGCGCACGCCGCTCGCGTAGTCGAAGGCCACCCCGTTCGGGTAGGTGAAGCTCAGGGGCCCGGAGAGGGTCGAGGGTCCTCCCACCGACCTCTTGAAGGTCCCTTCGGTGTCGAAGAACTGGATCCGGTTGTTGAGCGTGTCTGCCACGGCGATGAGGTTCCCGTTCCGCTCGTAGCTGAGCGCGGTCGGGAAGTTCAGCTCTCCCTGCTTCTTTCCGGCGCTGCCGAATGAGCTCCGGAAGCTCCCGGCGGAGGTGAAGACGGCGATCCTGTTGGCCTTGCTGTCGGCGACGTAGATGTTCCCGGTGGCGTCCAGGGCGATGCCGTTGGGCTCGGTGAAGGAGTAGCCGGTCAGGTCCCCCAGGGCCGCCCCATCGGGCCGGTAGCTGGTGACCTGGCGGCCGTGGCTGACCAGGAGGTTCCCGTTGGCCGTCAGGGCCACGCTGCGCACCACGCCCGGCACCGCGATCACGCCAAGCGGACGGTTGCCGGCGTCGAACTTCACGATGCCGCCATTTTGCACGTCGGCCACGAAGAGGTTGCCGGCTGCGTCGAGCGCCATCTTCCCCGGCGCCCGCAGCGGCGCGCACAGCGTCCCCAGGATGGTGACCGTCGGCAGCGCCGCCTGGGCGCCCTGCAGCGTCCCCAGGACCAGCAGCAGTGCCAGAGCCACTCTCAAAATCGTCGTCTTGGTTCGGGTCATGGTAAGGCCTCGTTATTCGCGTTTGCGGGGAGCTCCCTGGCCGGGAGGCACCCGCTCATTGGTATCAGTTGTAGTAGCCCTGGTGGCAGTTGATGCAGTTCGCGGTCACCGAATCGTCCAGCCCGAGGTAGGAGATGGTCGAGTCCTTGGTCTCCTGGCTCAACGCACCGAGCGCATGGATGGCGATGGGGACCGAGTCGTCGAAGGCGCCGTTATCGAGCCAGTCGATGGAGTACTGGATCAGCCGCTTGGCGTAGGTCGGGTTGTGCAGGTACGCCGCCTTGTCCCCCTGCTTGAGCAGCACGTAGTTGTAGTAGGCCCCCATGTTGTTGGAGCGCTCAAGGGCGGTGGCGCCCCAGTTGATGCCGGCCGGGGCATCGGGGTCGAAGCCCTTGGCCTTGAGCTGGGCCTTCAGAGCCGCCAGCGCGTTCTTGAAGCCGCTCTGGTAGGCGTTGAGTCCCGCAGGCGACATCTTGGTCCCTCCCCCCATCTGCGAGGGATGGCACTTGTCGCAGACGCCCTGTGCCGGGAGGGCCACCACCGAGCCGGTCTGGTTGGTGAAGGCGGCGGCGAAGCGGTGCCCGTCGTCGGGGGCGCTCATGTGGCAGGCCACGCAGGCGCCGCTTGTGCCGGTATCGACCTTGGAGGCGGGGCTGCCGATACCGGCATGCCAGGTATTCTGCTTGTTGAAATCGAGATCCCTGCCGCGCGGCGTCCCGTCGAACTCGTAGCCGATGTTGTTGTCCATCACCCCGCCGCCGACCATGAAGTGGTTGAGAAGCCTCCCCGCCGCGGTAAAGCCGGAGAAGGCGAAGGCTCGCTTGATCACCTCGCCGCTGGTGGTTCCGGCGTGGCAGCGCAGGCAGACGTTGGAAATCGCGAAGTCGGTGTTCTTGTACGGCACCGAGATCTCGTTCGTCGCGTCAACCCGGAAGACGTAGCCGCTGGGCGAGGAGTAGGGCTTGAAAGATCGGCCCGTGAAATCGTCGTAGTGGCAGCCGCTGCAGGCCAGGACCTCCTTGGTCTTGTCCGAGGGGACTCCCCAGGCTGCCGTCACCTTGGCCGTCGAGTAGGCGACGAAGCCGGTGGCGGTGTGGCAGCGCACGCAGCCGTTAAGGGTCTTGAAGTCCTTCGAGATCCAGGCGGCATCCCTGATGGCGCCGTGCCCCGACTTGGCCCAGGAGACCCGGTTCTGCTGGGCGGTGAGCGAGTCGTTGCTGGGGCTGTGGCACTTGGCGCAGGTGTTGCGGGAGGTCACGTAGGAGGCGGGGTAGGTCCCGGAGGTCACGTTGTTGAAGTGGGGCGGCGCGCCGTAAAAGCCGGTCGGCAGGGTGCTGTGGGCATCGTGGCACTTCGAGCAGTCGTTGGCCCCTATCTCGCCGAGGTGGCCGGGGGTACTGGACTTGAAGGAGGTGTGGCACGTCTTGCAGGCGTCGAGGGGCCGCTGGATGGTGTAGTGGCCGTTCTCCTGCTGCCCGGGGAGATGGCAGAACTGGCAGCTGGGCACGGCCAGCGTGGTGGTGTAGTGCGGAGAGATCTTGTAGTCGGAGGTGACCTGGGCGTCCCTTCCGGTGTGACAGGAGCCGCAGTAGAGCGCCAGGTACGCCTGCCTGGTGACGGCGTCTACCTTGACCTCGGCCGAGTCGCTATGCCCGAGTCCGTCGCTGGCCGTGAGGGTGACCGTATAGACGCCCGGCTTGTCGGCGTAGAACATCGGCTTCGCCACGGTGGCGTCGCTGAAGGCGCCGCCGGTGAGCCCCGCGGGGGCGGTCGCGGTGACCGACCACAGGTAGACCAGGCTGCCGAGGCTGGTGGTACTCTGGGAGCCGTCAAGGGTGACTGAGTAGGCGGGTCCCAGGCCGGTGGTCTGGCTGGTCGCCGGGACCGCCACGGCCTTCACCCTGGGAGCCACGGCGAAGCCTGCGAATATGGTGTGGTCGGCGTTTATGTTGGCGAAGGTGTAGGAACTGACCGCTCCCACCGAGACCCCGTCGACCGCCACGTCGGTGATCATGTAGCCGGTATTGGGGTTGATATTGTAGGTATAGGCCCCTCCCGCCTGTAACGCGTAGCTGGGTGGCGAGCTGAAGGTCGGCACGATGGCGCCGCCAGGGGTGGCCGCGGGGGTGACGGAGTAGGTCTTGGCGGCGAAGTAGGCCACGAGGTACTGGGTGGCGGTCGACTTGTTGACCCGGTAGACACCCGGCGAAACCGCGGTTAGGCCGATGCCGTTCAACCTGACGGCGCTGAGGACATAGCCGATTTTGGGGGTCACGGTGTAGTTGACCGAGAGGGTCGTGTCGGGGTAAGTGGCGGTCCCCGGACTGGAGATCGTTCCGCCCGTCGACGGCGAGGTGGAGGCCGAGACGTACCAGGTCGCATGCGCTAATGCGGGGAGGCACCAGATGATCATGATGGCAAGGAGAAATCTTCTCAGCATATCCCACCTCTGTCTGTCGAAGACACGTTAATTAACTTCATAGTGAAACAAGTTTAATTTATTTGGCGCACATTAGTCGCAAAAAATGTGCCTTCAATGAGCTTCGCCAAGGGCCGCCAGGGGGGGAAGAGGTCTGCGAGAAAGGCATTTGAGGCCGGTCTCGCCCCTTGTCGGGCGATGGCCGGAGCGGAGGGAGGGAGTAACGGTGAAGAGGCGATGCAGCTAGGTCTTTGCGAGATAAAGACTTTGCACCTGGAGCCGGCAACCGGGTGCGGGCGGGTTCAGAGGCCGGGCGAGCCGGCGGGGGGCGTGACTACCCCGGCAAAAAAAATGAAAAAAAGATGAAATTTGCATTAGCCTGCACAAATGATTACGAAAAGGTGACTTTGCAATTAGCTTCATTAGATTAATATCGTGTCATATAACGGAGGGGGTGCGTGAATTGGCCACAAGGAGGTTATTTCCCCCACAGGGACCTTCGCCGTCGTGAATTGGTGAGGAGTGGCCATACGGACCTGGCCGGGGAGGCGGGGCAGCCACGTCAAAAGACAGGGTTTGCTGAAGGCGCGACAGCTCCGGTCTCAGGCCGCCGATTTTACTGCAGGAAGTCGTTTGGTCGGGACAATAACGGCTGTAAGCGACGAGGATTATGGGGGAAGGTGGCGAAGGGGTTCAGATTGCAACTTGCTGCAATTGCAGCACATCCAGGGCCCCGGCCAGGTCCGAGACCTGGTACGGCTTCATAACGGCTCCGCAGAAGCCGTAATTGCCGGCATCGGAGAGCCCGAGGTCGTTGGAGTAGCCGCTGGAGACGATCAGCCTGGCCGCCGGGTCGTAGGCGATGATCTGTTGCGCGGCCTCCCTCCCCCCCATCCCGCCCGGAATGGTAAGGTCCATTATCACCGCGAAGTAGGGAGTGCCACCCTCCTTGGCAGCCCGATAGAGGGCGATGGCCTCGGCGCCCTCGGCGCAGGTGGCCACTTGGTAGCCGAGCTGCAGCAGCATCTCGGAGCACAGCGCTCGGATCATCTCCTCGTCGTCCATGACCAGCACCGTCCCGCCGGTACGACGGAGGTCCCGACCCTCCGCCCCCCCGGTCTCCTGCACAGCCGCGGCCTCGATGGTGGCGGGAAGGAAGAAGGTGAAGGTGGTGCCGACCCCGACCTCGGAATGGACCTGGATATGCCCGCCGTGCTTCCTGACGATGGAGAGCGTTGAGGCCAGCCCCAGGCCGTTGCCGCGTGACTTGGTGGTGAAATAGGGATCGAAGATGTTCTTCAGGTCGCCTTCCCGTATCCCGCACCCCTGGTCCTGGAAGGTGAGCTTCACATACGGCCCGCCCGCGAGCCCCAGCTTGTTCCCCTTCTCCAGCTGCACGTTCTCGCCGCGCACTGAGAGGGTGCCGCCCCCTGCCATGGCGTGGACGGCATTGATCACGATGTTGTTGAAGGCCTGGTTGAGCTGGCCGGCATCGGCTTCCACATCGTAGAGCCTTTCCACCCACTCCATCTTCCCCTGCACGCTGGTCCCGCGCAGCGAAAGGGAGAGCGCCTCCTCGACCAGGCGCGGGACCGATACGATCCTCTTGACCGGCTGCCCTCCCCTGGCGAAGGTCAGCAGCTGATGGGCCAGCTCCGAGGCGCGCTGGGAGGCCTTCTGCGCCGCATCCAGCATGGGGCGGGCCTCGTGTGTCCCTTCCATCACCATCTGCGCGAGCGAGACGTACCCCATCACCCCGGTGAGGATGTTGTTGAAGTCGTGGGCGATCCCGCCGGCCAGCACACCCAGGGACTCCATCTTCTGCACCTTCAGGAGTTCGTTGTGAATGAACTCCTGTTCGGTGATGTCGGTGAAGATCTCCAGGGTGAGCCCCTTGGCGAACTGGGTGTTGACGATGATGTGGCGCATGCTGCCGTCCCGGCAGGTCACCATGGTCTCCAGCTGCGGGACCGGGGTACCGTTGAGCCGCGCCTCGGCAATCAGCGCCTGTCTTTCCCGGACCAGCCGTTTGCGCTGTTCCACGTCGGGGTAGGCATGCCGTAACCAGTCCGCGATGGTGGAGATTTCCTCCAGCTTGAACCCGAAGAGTTCGGAGAAACGGCTGTTCAGGTATTCAACCTTCCCGAGATCGTCGTACCACCAGACGCCGGCGGGCATGGAGTCCATAAGGGATCTCAGCGTCGCCTCGCTCTCGCGCAGTAGCTGTTCCGCCCGCAGCCGCTCCGTGTTATCGCGGATGCACTCGATCGCCGCGGTCACCTCGCCCCGGGAGTTTTTGAGCACCGACGCCGATCCGGCGAGGTAGCTGTTTCCGGTCCCGATACCGGGGGTGAAGGACTCTCCGTAGGTGATTTCCGCCTCTTTGGAGAGCTCGGCGTACCCCTGCTCCCCGAGGTGCGGGTTCAGGGCGTGGTCGATCAGGATCGGTCTCCTTTTCCCGTAGAAAGGGAGGGCATACTCGTAGTTCCCCTTGCCGATCATCTCCTCGGCCTTGACCCCGGTCATGATCTCGATCGCTCTGTTCCAGGCCACCACCCGCCCTTCCCGATCCACCACCAGGGTGGCGTCGGGGAGGAAGTCGATGATGTCCTCTAGCTGCCGCCGGGATTCCCTGAGGGAAAGATCGGCCGTCTTGCGGTCGGTGATGTCCTCGAGGCAGCCGTACCAGACGGTGGCGCCGGTCCCCTCCTCCGGATGCGGAAGCGAGTTTGCCAGGATCCATCTCGTTTCCCCGGCATGATTGATGATCCGGAACTCCTTGCTGAAGGGGCTGCGGTTGGCCACGGCCAGGTCCGTTGCCGCGATGACCCCGTCGAAATCCTCGGGATGGATCAGGCCGAAGAGCGCCTCGGTATCGCCGCTGGTCACCTCCGCCGGATATCCGGAGAGCTCGGCGATGCTGTCGGAAACGAAGGTGAAACTGCGCCCCCCCGATTCGCTCTGCCGGTATTCGTAGATGATGACCGGGACGGCGCCCACGATGGCGCGGAACCTCGCCTCGCTTTCCCGCAAGGCCAGCTCGGTCTGGCGGCGCTCCTCCACCTCGGCGGCCAGGAGGCGGTTCTTCTCGTCCACCGCGGCCTCGCGCAAGGTCGTCTCCTCAAGGCGCACCTGGAGAACGGCGTTGCGGGTATTGACCAGCTGCAAGTAGTAAAGCACCCCGAGGATGAAGATGGCTATCCCGGCGGTGGTATAGAGCATGAGCCGGGGAGAATTGAGGTCCAGTATCTCCCGCCCAGGGATGAAGGCCATCAGCGACACGTTGGTTTTCTCCACCGGCACTAGGATGGCATACCCTCTCTGCTCGGAGCTTTGCCCCTTGAGAGCCGGCAGTCTATACGGGACGAGCGGTTTTATGTCGGGGGGGATGGAGGGATGGTCGAAGGCGAGCATCCCCTTCAGCTGTGTGGGGAGCCTGAGGAACTCCTTCTTGAAGAGGAGGGCGACAGGGTAGCGATTGAGCTGACCGTCGCTTTCGATGAACCAGTGGTAGAGCTGCGAGGGTGAGATCCACCCCACCACCTCTCCCGCGTAGCGCCCCTTGAAACGGACCGGGGCGCAGGCCAGGATCTTCACCTCGCCCTCACCCTTTATCGTCCGGGTGTATGGTTGTTCGCCCGCTGAGTGATTCAGGTACTGCTTCCAGTCGGCTTTGGTCGGGGGTGAGCTCTTCAACGTGTCGGCAAGGAGGGCTCCGGATTGGTCGATGAAGACGATCCTCTCGAAGACGGGAATGCCTGCATATACCTCCGATTCCCGCGTCTTGGTGAAGAGGTCGTCGACCATGATCAGGCTGGCCCGGAGGCCGTACTCCATGGACATGCCGAGAGCTTCGTTTGTAAAGTAGGCCGAAACCTCCCTGCTTTGGGCCAGCTCCTTGATGTCGGTCTTGCGCTCGGAAAGGAAATAGCCGAGGGCGGTGGCGCGTCGGGTGCTGTCGGAGGTCAGCTGCTGCAGCGAGGCGTCCTGGATGGCCACCTGGCTGCGGTACTGGGTGATTACCAGGTAGGCAATGTAGCTCACCAGCGCCAGGCCGATCAACGCGGCCAGCATCCTGCTCATTTGGGAAATCAGTTTTTTAAGTGCCATCCGAGTCTTCAACCATCGAAATTACCGCCGCCGCTGTAATGGCCGCAGGGCCCTTTGGCGCCTGCCGCTCCAACTCCCTTTCCGGAAACTATTCCTGATCGAGCCTTCCGGCCCCGTCCAGATCAGACGAGGGAGCCGGATGGACTTTCGGGATTTAGTTGTGCCTGAAGAACTCGGGGAAGAAGGCCGACGCAGTCGGGTAGTACTGCTTGACCAGCTTCGCATAGCTCCCGTCCTTCCGGGCCTGCTTCAGGAACTTGTTGAAAGCGTCGCGAAGCTGCGGGGAACTCTTCGGGAAGGCCACCGCCATCTCCTGCTTGCGGGAGATCGGTCCCAGGATCTTGAGCTTCCCGGGCCATTTCTCCAGGGCGACCAGTGCATCAGGGACGTCCAGGATGGTCATCTCGGCCTTCCCGTTGATGACGGCCGGTGCCAGTTCGTTGAGGTTGCCGTTGAAGAGGACTATGTTGGCCCCGGTGGTCTCGAGCTTGTAGAGGTCGGGATCCAGGCAGGTTTTCTTCAGCGCCATGACGGCCTTTCCCTTCAGCAGCGCCTTGGTCCTTGCGATATCGGTATCGATCTTGCCGGAAGGCTTGATCGGCTTCACGTCGGAATCCACCCGGGCCACCAGCCAGATCTGGCTCGGGAAGGTGGGGGTGGAGAAGTTAAGGACCTTCTCCCTCCAGGGGAGGACGGTGAATCCGTTGGCGATCAGGTCCCCTTTCACCGGAGCGTCCGAAATAATCGTCACCTCATCGCCCTTCGCCTGCACCTTTTTCCCGGTTACATCCTGCACGATCGTCCCCCAGTCCGCCTTGACGAACTCGTAGCGCAGCCCGAGGTGCTTGGCGAACATCTGCATCAGCGCCACATCCATGCCGTCTCCGGCGCCGGTGACGAAGTTGGCGTAGGGAATGCCGACGTGCCTGAGAACACCGCTTTTCCGTACCTGGGGGAGGTCGCCGGACCAGGCGCTCCCCTGCAAAAGGGCAACGGCAGCAACGACGAGCAGCGATAGCGTCTTCTTGAAATGCTTACTATTTCCAACCTGTCTGGACATAAGCCACCTTTTCATTCTGTTGCGAGGCATCAACGCGCGGCAATAGCCGGCCTACATAGTGTCGGTAGGAGGCACGAGATTCTTTAGGTGAATTTTGTTGGTGACAGCTAACAGAGGGGCGGGGCGTAAGAAAGCAGCGTGGGGATCTTGAGTGGGTGAAGGCGGGGTCGCGACAGAGAACCGAAGCGGCGTTGATGCCAGCGGGTTCCCCCTGACAGAGAAAGGCGAAGAGCCCCCTGCTGATTAACGGCAGGCGGCTCTTAATACGGCTCCAGTTCAGTCAAGAGTATCAGGATATTTCCCCGGTTTTACTCGATGGCCTTGACACCGACGATGAAATACTCGGTCTCACCGAAGCATGAGGTAGGAACTCCACGGTGTTGCTCGTATTCCAGCGTCACCTTCCTGCCGACCGCACCGTTGATCTTCTGGGCTATGGCATCGTCTCTCACGCTGAAAGCGAACTTCTCGGGAGTCGCTCCCGGCACAGGCACCATTTGCAGCTCCCCTTCCCAGGTCTTGCACAGCCAACCCTTGTGCGAGAACTTTTGGACATACCCGGCGCGGTCGCCTTTGGAAAAGCTCCAGCTCAGGGTGAACCAGGTATAGGCACCGAAAAGCACGATCACTATGACGACGACTGTGATGACAATCTTTGTGACCTTCCCACCTGTTATAGCCATCTCGCCTCCCTTTCAATTTCTGCACGTACTGCTAATTTGACCGCATCGAGGTCTGAAATAAAATCCAACTTACAGAGATACCACATCGTCGCCCTTTAGCAATCTCACGCCATCTCCAACATCCTCCCTGTCAACCTCTTTTCCCTATCATGGATCCAAGGCACTGAGGTGAAGCCTGCGCACAGAGAGAGGCGAAGCATGACTTGGTACCCCGGATAGTGATAAGCTACTCCTTGGGCAAGACAAGACAGGACTACCTCACCTCCAGCAGACACCGACACAAGGATCATACGAGGTGCACCATGAGCACCACTGAACAAAACAAAGCGTTTGTCCGTCGTTTCTATGAAGAGATCGATAAAGGGAATTTGGCAGCCATAGAGGAGATGGTTGCGGAAGATTATGTCGATCACAATCCCGCGCCCTTCCCCGGGTTGCCTTCGGGGCGGGAGGGGGTGAAAGAGACATACGCGATGCTTCGGGAAGCCACACCTGGCTACCATATCATCGAAGAGCAGATTGCCGAAGGGGACATGGTGGTGACGCGGCTGACAGCCTACGGGAGGCACGTGGGAGATCTCCCGGGAGCCCCACGAACCGGACACGACCTTAGGATGACCTCGATAACGATCCACCGGATCGAGAACGGGAAACTGGTTGAGAAGTGGTCGGAAAAGGACGTGATGGGTTTCCTGATCCAGATCGGCGCCCTGACCCTGCCGGGAGAGAAATGATGCACTCGCTCGAACAGGAAAAGGCGGCTACCTGGCCGCCTTTTCTTCCCTTCCTTTTACCACCGTTTGGTGATCTCGATCAGGTGGTAGCCGAAGTCGGTCTTAACCGGCCCCAGCACCTTGTTTATATCCCCCGAAAAGACCACTTCGTCGAACTCCTTGACCATCTGCCCCTGCACGAAGGTACCGAGGTCGCCGCCGCGCATGCGGGACGGGCAGGAGGAATTGCTTTTGGCGACGTCGGCGAAATCCGCACCCTCCTCGATCTCAGCTTTGAGTTGGAGGCATTCGGCTTCGGTGTGAACAAGAATATGGCGTGCGTTCGCAGGCATTTTAAGCTCCTTTTCAGACTGCCTTTACAGTCGTGCTATGTGATGTTTCTTCCTTTTCGGGAGATCACAGGATAACTCGTTTCTGTGAACCGTTCGTGCCGAGCCCCCTAGGCCTTGTCACAGGATGGCTCGTTTCTATGATCCGTTCGTGCTGAGCCTGTCGAAGCACGAAAAGCAGTGGTTCTGAAAATCGAACGGGTACACACCACCGATCCAGCTCCCACCGGGCACATACAGCTCCCACCGGGCACGTACCGCCCTACGAGTTAGCGATACTCGGGCCATGTCACCGTGGACTCGTATCCTCAGTAAACGGCTGTTGCCTTCAGCGGGAGGGCGGAGAGCTCCGTTTCCAACGCCCGCACCCGCTCTTCGTACTTCTGGACCTCTTCAAGCTTGTCATAATAGGCTTTCCGGGAGGGGGCGATGACGGTGAGACGGCTCTTGTTCACGTACGGATTATCGTCTACTGAGACACTTCCCGCTGCGCGCTTCTTTTCGTACTCTTTCAGCTCGTCGGCGGAGGGCGTTCTTCCCTTCTTTGCCACGTATTTCCGGTGCAGCTTGGCCAGTTCTTGCTTCTTCTGCGCAAGACATTCCTGTGCCGATTTCA
>NZ_JBXKJL010000362.1:0-19970 GCF_056994735.1 Geomonas sp. | reverse complement strand
AATCAAATGCTAATTCAAGACTTCACGATGATTTCATAGTTGCTTCTCGTGACTGTTCGAACTCTTTCGTAACATATGGCCCTTAGGACCTCAGGGGATTCGTGCCGGTGTGGGCGCTTGCGCAGGGACTTCTCGAAACCTTTTCCAGGTCGAAGCCGTGACCCTTTCCGGCCCCTTGTCGGGAGCAGAAGGGTTTTCGCCTTGACACGGCAGGCAGAGCTGCGGTATGTAGACAGGCGAAATTGAGTACCTGAAAAGATAAACGACAATACTAAACCATCCGCGAGGATGGGACGGAAAGCCTATTGGGTCTCACCGAGACAGCCGGGTCGCCGAAATATCATGTGATATAATGGCCCCGGCTTTTTTGCGTTTTAACGATGAAGACTAAGATGGCAGTGCGGTTAAACCCTTTTCAAAGGAGAAAAAATGAAAATATCATCCCTGCTCGTCCTGTCCGGCATGGCTCTATTCGTGGTTTCTTTCAATGCTGAAGCCGCGACGTCTGTGAATGTAAATGTCAACGCCTCTGTTCCTCCTCCGCCGGGCGTTCACGTATCGGTGGGGGCCGAGCGGCCGGTGTATCGGGAACCAGCCCGGGTGGTATATCCGGAGAGAGAAGAGCGGCACTACAAGGAGAAGAAGCGGGGTCATGCCTATGGACATTACAAGCATGACCGCGGCAATGGCAAGCACGGTAAAGGCAAGCACGGCGAGCGCGACTGAGCCGGCGATATGAGATTCAACCGCATGTGAAGCGAACAGGAAAGGCCCTTGGCAACCGCCACGGGCCTTTCCATCTTTCCATCCCTCGTTTATTCGATTTCCTTCCGGCCCGCTTTTGTAGTCGGGCATCCCCAGGAGGTCTGCCCTCTTCGCGATGGGCGCCGCCTTCGCCACGACAACCTTCCCCGCCTACTCGGCAACTGTAATCGCCACCTCTCCCCTGCATCTTCCACGGATCGCCGTACCCTGCGCCCCCTCGCCTGGCATCCGCCTCCTCCGGCGGCATCTGCCCCCATAAATATCTTCGTAACTGCACCTATCAGTGAGGACAATCTTGGTCTATCCTGCATGTGTCGAGGCAACGATGGTCGCAACATTCAGCCGGCTGCCAGGAACTCAGCGAAACCAGCTTTCGAAGAGGAGTGCGACTCCCTGGTCAATCCGGCTCATGGGCAGACCTCCGAAGCCTAGAAGAAAATTCGAGGAGTGCGGAATGCCACTGGCGCAGGTGACGGAAAAGGGGAAGAGCCTGATGCCTCTCTCTTCGGCTCGGCTTATCAGTTCTTTCTCGTCGAATTTACCGGCGAGTTGCAAAATGATGTGGAGTCCGGCGCCCTGTCCGACAATAACTGCTTTTTCGCCGAAATGACGCTCAACAGCGCGTAGAAGGGTGTCGTGTTTCTTTTGATAGAGAGTGCGCATACGCCTTACGTGGCGGTCCCAGTGTCCCTGTTCCATGAACTTCGCAAGAGTCTTCTGTTCCAGCAGCGACACAGAAGAGAAGTAACCGTTGAACAGGCGGCGATAGGCCGATAACAGCGAGTGGGGCAGGACCAGATAGCTTACCCGCAGCGCAGGAGAGAGCACCTTGGAAAAGGTTCCGGAATAGATGATGTCCCCGCCGGGATTCAATCCCTGCAGTGAGGGGATCGGCTTTCCGTGGTAGCGGAACTCGCTGTCGTAATCGTCCTCGATGATCACCTTCCCGTCCGCCTTTGCCCACTCGATCAATCTCAGCCGGTTGGCGATAGGCATCACGCAGCCCATGGGGAATTGGTGCGAGGGGGTGACGTAGGCAACGGTACTGCCGCTGCCCTCCAGCACCTCCAGGTCCATACCATCCGCACCGACCGGGATGGAGATGGTCTTGAAGGAGTGATTACCGAAGACCGCTCTCGGGAGGTGGTAGCCGGGATTCTCGACGGCCACCACGGGGTGTCGGTCCTTCAGTATATGCCCCACGATGTCGAGGCTGTGCTGGAGCCCCGCGCAAATGACGATCTGCTCGGTTTCGCAGGCGACTCCGCGTGACTGTTCCAGGTACTTCTGGATATTGCCACGCAATTCCGGCTCTCCCTGGGGGGCGCCGTCCAGGACCAGCTCTCGGGAATTCTGCCGCAGGCACTCCAGGAAACATTTCCGCCACAGCTTTGCGGGGAAAGCATCCTGGTCCAGCCTGGCGGGATGGAAATCAAACTGGTATCGCGCAGCGACCTCCGGGAGAGGTGAGCGCTTGCGTTGCCTTGGCGACAAAGACAGGAGCGCAGGGTCCTGCCGGACCGGCGTCACGAAATAGCCGCTTCGCGGCCTGCTGTAGATGTAACCCTCGGCATGGAGTTCCAGGTAGGCATTCTCCACGGTATTGCGGCTCGCTGAGAGTTCGGCAGCGAGGTCGCGTACTGAAGGGAGTCTGGCGTCGGGCGCGAGTTTCCCGGACAGTATGTGCTCTTTGATCTGCGTATAGAGTTGCGTGTACAGCGGAGCTCGGACATCGTGGTTGAGGACGAACATAACGCACCACCTTTTCCCTCTTCGGGGCGAATTCATGGGGAGTGTAACGCGTCCGTCGAGCAAGGGCAAAGAGAATCTGCACCCATCATCTCCCCCGATACGCCACGCAGAAGTGGGGCCAGATCGCTCTGCCGGAGTCCCGGAGGGAGTAAAGAAGGAAGCGGCAACTATCACAAGGAATGGAGGACATTATGTTTCCCGAAAAGATGCTTGAAGTATTGAAACGCGCCGGCGTGGCGGCCATCGCCACCCAAGGCCAGGATGGACCGCATCTGGTCAATACCTGGAACAGTTACATCCAGATCCCGGAGGACGGCCGGCTGCTGATTCCTGCCGGTTACATGAACGAAACAGAAGCAAACATAGCCAGAGATAACCGGGTCTTGCTCACGGTGGGGAGCCACGAGGTGGCAGGAAAGCTCGGCCCCGGAACCGGTTTCCTGATCAAGGGGAAGGGCGCCTTTCTCTCGACAGGGCCCGACTTCGAAAGAATCAAGGCAAAGTACCCCTGGGCGCGGGCGGCATTGGAAGTTGCCGTCCAATCGGTCGCCCAGACATTGTAGCCCCGGGGCTGCAAGCGGCATGTACCGTGCGGACCCGCTCCGCTGAAGTCCGCCCCGGCCGAGATTCCCGTGGCGGTAGAAGCGTCATTTCAAGCAGCGAGTAAAAACAGAGGCGGGGTCACCCAAGTGAGGGGACCTCGCCTTTTTTCGTGCACTTCGGCGAGGGAAGCTGTGGTGGAGGGCGTGCAGGCATTGCATTAAAAAGACAACTCGGTACACTTCACCAAGTAGAAACAAGGAGTTTGACGATCGCCAGGAGGAGCTCTTGCTCTGGATGCCAAAACCTCCGCCGGTTATGCTGCGCTCCCTGCTGGCCGCCCTCCTGGTCGCGATAGGAATCTTATTGCAGATTGCCTCCCTGCGGCACGTCGGAGTCCACCACCCCTTCCTCGTTTTCTACCCCGCAGTTGCCATAGCAGCCCTCTTCCTGGGATTCGCCGGCGGCCTGACGGCGACGATCCTTGCTGTATTAGCGGTTTGCTACTACTGGATGCCGCCGCCCGGTATCTGGGTCGAGGGTCTCGATGACCAGATCTACGTGGCCGTCTTCCTCTTGGAAGGTTTGCTCATCACCTACGCCGCGGAATGGGCGCGCCGCGGCAAGGTTGCGGAGGCGCAGGCCCGGATGGCGGAGGAGCGGCGGACGACGGCCGAACGACTGCAGGAGAGCGAGCAGCGGCTGCGGCTGGCGCTTGAGAGCGGGAAGATGGGGATGTGGAGCTGGGAGGTAGGGTCGAATTTGGCCGAGTTCAACGAGCGGGAATACGAACTGCTGGGTTTGCCGAAGGGGGAAGGTGTCGAATCTGCTGACGTTTTTTTCGACATGGTCCATCCGGACGATCTCCCCGAAATGAAGCGCATCCTGGATGCCGCGGCGAAGGGGGAAATGGACTATGTGCACGAGTTCCGCATCGTGCGCCCTGACGGTGAGGTCCGCTGGCTGGCCGGCCAGGGGCGGCTGTGCCATGACCCCAACGGAAAGCCACCACGCGTGCGCGGGGTGAACTACGATATCACCTCCCGCAAGCTCGCCGAGGAGGAGCTTCGGCGCAGCGAGGCGGAGGCGCGGGCCCGGGCCGATGAGCTGGCCGTTCTGATGGATACCGTTCCCGCCATCACCTTCATGTCCCATGACACCGAAGGCCTCAACATGTCGGGGAGCCGCCAGTCACGGCTCTTCCTGCGGATTCCCGAGGGGAAAAGCGTCTCGGTGTCCGCGCCGGAGGGGGAGCGCCCGCATTCCTTCCGCATCTACCAGGACGGCAAGGAGCTCGCTCCCGAGGAACTCCCCGTGCAACGCGCAGCCAGGGGAGAAGTCATTCGCAACTGCGAACTCACCGTCGTCTTCAACGACGGCAGATCGGCGGAGATATGCGGCGACGCCGTCCCGCTCTTCGACGATGCAGGGGACGTCCGTGGCGCCATCGGAGCATTCCTGGACATAACGCAGCGCAAGAAGATGGAGCGGGAGCTGCAGGAGGCGCACGACGAGCTGGAAAAGCGGGTGGAGGAGCGGACAGCGGAGTTGCGGCAGGCCATGGAGTCACTGAAGAGGGAGACCGAGGAACGCGTGCAGGCCGTCGAGGCCCTTCGCGAGAAGGACCAGTTGCTCATTCACCAGAGCCGCCTGGCGGCCATGGGGGAAATGATCAGCAACATCGCTCACCAATGGCGCCAGCCGCTCAACATCATGAGCCTCGTCATGCAGGAGCTGCCGGTGGTCTACGCCAGGGGGGGCTTCAGCGAGGAGTACCTGAAAGGGCAGGTGGCGAAGGCGAGGGATCTCATCGCCCACATGTCCCAGACCATCGAGGACTTCAGGAACTTCTTCCGGCCGAGCAGGGAGAGGCTGGTTTTCCGGGTCAGGGAGGTGATCGCCAAGACGCTCCCGCTGGTCGACGACACCTTCCGCACTCTCGGGATAACCTTGGAATATCAGGAATCGGGCGAGCCGGCGATTTACGGGTATGTCAGCGAGTGCTGCCAGGTTTTGCTGAACGTCCTGCTCAACGCCCGGGACGCCTTCCTTGTGTCGCCGGACGAGAAACCACGAAAGATCAAGGTGACCGCGTTCTCCGAGAACGGCAGGACGGTGGTGACCATCGCCGACAACGCCGGAGGTATTCCGGAAGAGATAATGGGAAAGATCTTCGACCCCTATTTCACCACCAAGGGTCCCGACCAGGGGACCGGAATAGGGCTGTTCATGTCCCGGACCATCATCGAAAAGCACATGAACGGAAGGTTCACAGCCCGCAACGTCGACGACGGAGCCGAGTTCAGAATCGAGGTCGATCCCGAGCCTCACCTTTGATGTCGGCCCGGTAGACCGACTGACTGCGGGGTGCGACGACAGACTGAAGAAAAGCCCTTGGCCAAGGCCAGGGGCTTTTCTTTGTGTGCCGAGTCCGGGCCCGCTGCCGCCGGATTGCTCAAGATGGGCGATGCCGCGCCCCCCGCTCTTTCCATCATTGCCAGGGGGTGCACGTTATGTAGAATCTAAGCATCGGAAGGGACGGAAGCGTGGTGGTCGATGATGCTGCAGGGATGTGCCGGAGGAGAAGGTCATGAACCCTTGTCGCGACCGCAACAAAGTGCAAAGGGCACTGGTAGTGGATGATGAGCCTGCGGTCCGCCTGTTGGCGAGAGTCGCTCTGGAAGAGGCGGGGTTCGTCGTCGAGGAGGCCCAAAGCGGTGACGAGGTTTTTAAAGCCATCGAGAACTTCATGCCGGACCTCGTCCTCCTTGATGTGATGTTACCCGGCAGCGATGGCTTCAGCGTCTGTTGGCACCTAAGCAAGGTACTGGTGGATCGGTCCTGCGCGGTGGTGATGATGACGGGCCTTGATGATCATGACTCGATTCAGAAGGCCTATGACTTCGGCGCCACCGACTTCATGATCAAGCCGATCAACTGGCAGGTATTGGGCTACCGGGCGAAGTACATCGCCCGAGCCAGCAAGGCCATCAAGGAACTCCATTCCAGCGAGGCGAGGCTCAAGTACGCCCAGCAGGTGGCCCGGTTGGGAAGCTGGGAATGGATCATCGACGAAGACATCTTCATCTTCTCGGATGTCTTCAGCCACATCTTCCAAATCCCCTCCTTGCAGGAGGATGGAACGCTGGAAACGTTTCTGGCAGTGGTCCATCCCGGCGAGAAGGATTACGTCCGGGTCGTATTCGAAGAAGCCGTGCGGACGGGGGGGGGCTTCGGGATAGACACCAGGATCGTCATCAACGGCAGCGGAGAGAGGTTTGTGCATGTGGAGGCGGGAGTCGTGTCGACCGCCGGCAACACAAGACGGCTCTCCGGGATGGTTCAGGATATCACCGAGCGCAAGCGATCCGAGAACCAGATCCGTTC
The DNA here is from genome assembly GCF_056994735.1 of Geomonas sp. Lineage (NCBI taxonomy): Bacteria > Pseudomonadati > Thermodesulfobacteriota > Desulfuromonadia > Geobacterales > Geobacteraceae > Geomonas > Geomonas sp. Next base: position 13,526 of record NZ_JBXKJL010000362.1, on the reverse strand, counting down.
CCTGGCCTATTATGACGTCCTTACCGGTCTGGCGAACCGGCTCCAGTTCAATGAGTGCCTGGAGGCCGCTATTTCGGCTGCGGTCGCCTCGCAGAGGAAGGTGGCGCTGATCTTCATGGACCTTGACCGGTTCAAGTTCATCAATGACACCCTGGGGCACGATGCAGGAGACCTGCTCCTCAAACAGGTGGCCCTGCGGCTCAAGAACTGCCTGCGAAAGAGCGACTGCGTTTCAAGGGGTGCGGCCGATAGGAGCACGGTTTCCAGGCTGGGAGGTGACGAGTTCACCATCGTCCTGGAGAACATAGCTTCCGACGACGATGTGGCCAAAATCGCCCGCCGCATCATTCATGACATCGATAAGCCGATCGACCTGATGGGGCGGGAGGTCTTCGTGACGGCCAGCCTGGGGATCAGCCTGTTCCCGGAGGATGGCGCGAACGCCGGGAGCTTGATCAAGAATGCTGATTCCGCGATGTACCATGCCAAGGCTCTGGGGGCCAACAACTTTCAGTTCTATAGCTCTTCCATGAATGAGTCGGCGGTGGAACGTCTGGCGATGGAGGGGGCGCTCCGCAAGGCGGTGGATCGGGACGAGCTGCGGTTGTTTTATCAGCCGCAGATCGATACCGAGATGGCAGGGATGGTGGCGGTCGAGGCCCTGGTACGCTGGCAGCATCCCGAGAAGGGGTTGCTCCCGCCGGGTGTCTTCATTCCCTTGGCGGAAGAGAGCGGGCTGATAACAGCCATTGACGACTGGGTGATCTCCACGGCCTGCAGCCAGATCCGCAGCTGGGAGAAGGAGGGGATCACCCCGATACGCGTCGCCGTCAATCTTTCCGGGCGCGACTTCATGCAGAATAAGGTGCTGACCATGGTGGAGGACGCCCTCGATGCAAGCGGCATCAATGCCGACTATCTGGAGCTGGAGATAACCGAAGGGGTCCTGATGAAGAACGCCGACGAAACGATCGAGACTCTCAACGCCTTGAAAGCGATGGGGGTGAAATTGTCCATAGACGATTTCGGGACAGGATATTCCTCGCTAAGCTATCTGCAGCGCTTCCCGCTCGACATGTTGAAGATAGACCGCTCCTTCATTTCCGATGTGACCACCAACAGCAACAACGCTGCCATAGTCACCGCCATCATCGCCCTGGCGTGCAGCTTGAGCCTCGAAGTGCTGGCTGAGGGGGTGGAGACAGAGGCGCAGCGCTCCTTCCTCGAGTCGCACAGGTGCTCCGTGATGCAGGGCTACCTCTTCAGCAATCCAATCGCTGCAGAGGGAATGGCCGCCATGCTCAAGGAACCGGGTAGGCCTATTCCCAATCCCCGCCGTCTGTGAGTATCCTCCAGGTGCCGCATTTCGTGACCGATCACCTTTAATGGACCTGTTGCAGCAGCAGGAAAAGCAAGGGGAGGGTGCCGAAGCAGAGGATGATGCCCACCCCTACCAGCGCCGCGGAGAGCTCGGCGTCCATCCCGGCCACGACCGCCAGTGCGGCCGCGGTCACCATGGGGGGCATACCGGCCTCCAGGACCGAGACGTCCATGGGCAGACCTCCGGAGGTGAAAAGAAGGCAGGCTCCCAGCGCCGACAGCGGGGCCACGATCAGCTTGACGGCAAGCCCGAATCCCAGCGGAGCCAGGACCTTTCTCTGCAGCCTTAGCCTTAGTTGCAGACCGATGGCGGTCATAACCAGCGGTACCAGGGAGAGCGAAACGCCCTGCAGCCCCTGGGCGAGCTTCGGGGGATACGGCCAGGACCTCATGGCGATGCCAACCACCAGCGCGATGGTCGGCGGGAAGAGCAGCATCTTCCGGGCCACGGCGGGGAGGTTGAACTTGCTCCCCTCCCCGTAGACGGCGAGGATGAAGGAGCCGTAGGTGGAGAAGATCACCATGGTCCCCAACTGGTCGTAGACGAGCAGGTGCGGCAGGCCGGCCTGCCCGAAGAAGGCCTGCACCATCGGTATGCCGAGAAACGAGGTGTTCCCCACGGGAACGATCAGCAGCAGGACCCCGACCACGCTCCGGGGCCAATGGAAGAGCCGGGAGCCGAGCAGCACGAGGGCCACGGAAAGAAGGAGCATGCCCCAGGGGACGAGCAATGGAATGATGGCGGAAGGCGAGAAGACGATCTGGGGGGCCTTCAAAAGCACCAGGGCCGGCAGCGAGACGTAGAGCGCGAACATGTTGAGGACCTGGGCGGAGTCCTTGGGGAAGGACTTGAGCCGCTGGAAAAGGATGCCCAGGAGCACAAAGAAACCTATCAGTATGAAATTTTCCATCGCATCAAGCTAGCAGCATTTCCCTCTTTTCCGAAAGAAAAAATCCTCCTCCACATTCGAATATCTCTGCTCTTCCGGTCGCGGTAACCAGGCCTGTGAAGGAAATTTCACCCCTCTCCGCACTTTCGCGGGGTCCCTACGGCTTGTGACGTGACGCCACCTGCCCCCCTGCCGCCCGGTTGGCGCGGTCTAATCTTGCCGCCGCCCCGCGCTCGCCAGGGGGCGACGGCTTCGTTAATATTCCCGCCGCGGTCATGGCAAGGGTCTCCCGGCCGATTTGTATACAAATGCCTGTTTTTCAGGCATTGAGGCGGATTGCTGAAATAAGAATGGGTGCGTAATTGTAGCTTTTTTAATTAGGTAGTGGTTTTTTTGCTGTGACGGCAGGATGTTCCACCGAAAACATGGCAAAAAGTGGCACAGAAACGGCATCTGTCTCATTAGTTGGCCAACTTGAAGGCGAAATGGAGGAGGGTGAATGGTAACGTGCCTTGTCGTACTAGCCGCTGTATGTCTCGTCGTGGTAGCTTTTCAGGTGTCCTGTTTCTTTTCCTACCAGGAAAAGAAGACCGGCACCTCCAGAACCTCCAGTATGCCTGACGGCTGCACCGAACCGTGATCCACTGTTGATCTGAAGATAGTGTTTTGCAGCTTCACTTGACGAAGTGGCAGCTGATGCAATGCAATCCGCCGTGCCTGTGATGCAATGAACTGCTATGTGATGAATGGATTGGAATGTGATTTTTTCCGGCGTGCAATAGCAACGGCGGCCTCTCGGGGCCGCCGTTACCTTTCCGGTTAACCGTTTCTCCACATTTCGAGCTCCCCCTGCCCTCCGGGAGAGGGAGCCTGAAACCTCCTTCCCAGCCTGTCACGACAGGCTCTTCTCAGCCACCTCGTAAACGTCCTTCGCCAGATCCGGCTCGGCCAGGATCCGGGTCAGTTCCTTTTTCATCAACTCCTGCCTGTCATGGTCGAAGCGCCGCCAGCGGGTGAAGGGGGTGAGCATCCGCGCCGCGATCTGCGGGTTCAGGCTGTTCAGGCGCAGCACCTGGTCGGCCAGGAAGCGGTACCCGGCGCCGCTGGCGTCGTGGAAGCGGACCTGGTTCGCCTGGCTGAAGGCTCCGACCAGCGAGCGGACCCGGTTCGGGTTCCTGAGGTCGAAATCGGGGTGCTCCAGAAGCGCCAGCACCCGGGAGAGCGTCTCGGGCAGCCGGGAGGTGGCCTGGAGCGAGAACCACTTGTCGATGACTCCCCTGTCGTCGCGCCACCTCTGGTAGAAGGCCTCAAGCGCCTCCGCCCGCTCGGGGCAGTCGCAGCTGGCCAGGTTGCTCAAGGCGCCGAGGCTGTCGGTCATGTTGTCGGCGCTCCTGAACTGGCCCATGCTGAGCTCGATGGCGTCTCTCCCTCCGGCCGCCATCAGGTAGGAGAGACAGAGGTTTTTGAGCCTGCGGCAGCCGGCAAGGCCGTCGTCCGGTCGATAGGGAGCCTTGGGGGCACAGGCGTCGCGGGCCGCCAGAAGCTCCGCCCGCAGCCGCTCCCCAAGGGCTGCGCGCACGAACTCGCGAGCCTCGTGGATGGCCACCGGGTCGATCACCTCCATCTGCTCGGCCAGGTAACCCTCGGCCGGGAGAGTCAGCATCTCCGCCAGGAAGGCCCGGTCCTGCCTGGCGTCCCCCAGCAGCTTGCGGAAGGAGTCGACCAGGCTCTCCTTCAGCTTAAGTTCCCGTCCCGCCTGGTAATCCGCCGCCAGGCCCATGATCAGCTGCACCCCCTGGACCTGTCCCGCCTCCCAGCGCACGAAGGGATCGCTGTCATGGGTCATGAGCAGGGCGAGCTCCTCGTCGCTGTAGGGGTAGTCGAGCTTGGCCGGAGCGCAGAAGTTGCGCAGCAGCGAAGGCACCGGCCTGGCAGGGATGTCGAGGAAACGGAAGGTCTCGGTTCTCTCCCGCAGCTCCAGCATCCGAGAGGTCCCGACACCCCGGGTCTCTCCCTCCAGCCGCAGCGGAAGCTCCCGCCCCTCCCGGTCCAGAAGGCCCATGATCAGCGGCAGGTGGAAGGGCTTCTTCTCCGGCTGGCCCGGCGTGGCAGGACAGCTCTGCATGACGGTGAGGGTATAGCTCCTGCTTTGCTCGTCGTAGCCGTCCCTGATTTCGAGGAGCGGCGTTCCCGCCTGGTCGTACCAGAGCATGAACTGCGTCAGATCCCGCTTTCCGGCGTCCGCCATGGCCTGCACGAACTCGTCCACCCGCACCGCGCCGCCATCATGTCGCGCGAAGTAGAGGTCCATCCCGGCGCGGAAGGCCTCCTTCCCCAGCAGGGTGCGCAGCATCCTGATGACCTCGCCCCCCTTGTGATAGACAGTCATGCTGTAGAAGTTGTTGATCTCGACGTACGATTCCGGTCGCACCGGATGCGCCAGCGGGCCGGCATCCTCGGGGAACTGGTGGGACCTCAGCGTCTTCACGTCTGCGATCCGCTTCACCGCCCGTGACTCCATGTCCGCCGAGAACTCCTGGTCCCGGAAGATGGTCAGACCCTCCTTGAGCGAGAGCTGGAACCAGTCGCGGCAGGTGATGCGGTTGCCGGTCCAGTTGTGGAAGTACTCGTGCCCGATCACCTCCTCGATCGCCTGGTAGTCGTCGTCGGTGGCGGTTTCGGGGCTGGCCAGCACGTACTTGGAGTTGAAGACGTTCAGCCCCTTGTTTTCCATGGCCCCCATGTTGAAGTCGTCGGCGGCCACGATCATGTAGGTGTCGAGATCGTACTCGCGCCCGAACTCTTCCTCGTCCCAGCGCATGGCCCGCACCAGCGACCTAAGGGCATGTTCGCATTTCCCCAGGTTCTTCTTCTCCACGTAGATTTCCAGGTCGATCTCGCGCCCGCTCATGGTGGTGAAGCGCCCCTCGATATGCTCCAGGTCGCCCGCCACCACGGCGAAGAGGTAGCTCGGCTTCTTGAAGGGGTCGTTCCAGGTGGCGAAGTGGCGGCCGTCGGGCAACTCGCCGTGGGCGATCCTGTTGCCGTTGGCCAGCAGCACCGGATAGCCGGCGCGGTCGGCGCGCAGGGTCACGGTATAGACGGCCATCACGTCCGGCCGGTCGGGGAAGTAGGTGATGCGCCGGAATCCCTCGGCCTCGCACTGGGTGCAGAGCATGGGGCCGGAAACGTAGAGGCCGGAAAGGGCGGTGTTCTCCTTGGGGCTGATCCTGGTCGCCACTTCCAGCGCGAAGCTCTCCGGGACCTCGGGGATGGTGAGGTGGTGGTCGTCCACTGTATAGCGGTCGGGGGGGAGGTCGTTGCCGTCGAGCTTGAGCGAGACTAGGGTCAGTTCCTCCCCGTCCAGCACCAGCGCTCTCCGGGTGCCGCCTAGCTCGGGGTTCGCCCTCACCGAGAGGCGGGAGATGACCGCGGTGGCATCCGCGTCAAGATCGAAGGAGAGCTCGACGCTCTCAATCAGGTAGTCCGGAGGGGTGTAGTCCTTCTGGTGGATGGCGGGGTGCAGGTTTTCAGTCATGGGGGGTTCCTTTCGAAGGATCTGTGCTGTCTTCAACTGTCTCACATAACGGACAGTTCATGACAGAGAATTGTACAGTGATGGCAACGTCTTTTCAATGTTGTGCTGGTAAAAGCCAAGCCACTATAACAGAGAGAACCGGCTTTTCCTTGATAGTGTCTACAAAGAACGCTTAAATTGACTTTCCGGCACGTTGACGGTATACCTTCTGGCATGATAAGGCTCTGCACTCTCATCATCCTCCTCGCACTCTACTGGACCCCAGTCCCTGCCTACGCCAATGAACTCTATGCCCAACAGACCGGCAAGAGCTGCTCGTTCTGTCATGTCGACCCCGCCGGCGGCGGGGAGTTGACCGCAGCCGGCAAGGCGTTCGCTGCCAGCCGTGCCAGTAAAGCTGAGGCGCCGGAGCCTTCCATCTCCGCCCGCGTCGTCCGCTTCGGCGCGGGCTACCTTCATCTCCTTACCGCCATCCTCTGGTTCGGAACCATCCTCTACGTGCACCTGGTGCTGAAGCCTGCCTACGCGGCGGGGGGGCTGCCGCGCGGGGAGGTGCGGGTGGGGGTGATCTCGATGGCGGTGATGGGCGTTAGCGGGCTGATACTCACCCACTTCAGGGTGACCTCCCTGGACATGCTGCTGCACACCCGCTTCGGCCTGCTCCTTTTGGCCAAGGTCTTCCTTTACCTGGTCATGGTGATATCCGCCATCTTCGTGGTGACGGTCATCGGCCCCAAGCTCAAGGCCAAGCGCAACGGGCCCGGAGTGCTCGAGCACGGCCACGAGCTGACCGCGGACCAGCTGGCGCCCTACGACGGCAAGGAGGGGCATCCCGCCTACTTCGCCTACGAGGGAAGGATCTACGACGCCACCTCCAGCAGGCTCTGGAAAAACGGCCTCCACGTGGGGCGGCACCAGGCGGGGCAGGACCTCACGGAAACGCTGAAACTGGCGCCGCACGGCGCGGACAAGATCGCACAGCTGCCGCAGGTGGCCGTTCTCGTTCAGCAGGCAGGGCGTAAGGCGCCGCTGCACGAGAGGGTTTTCTTCTTCATGGCTTACATGAACCTCAGCATCGTCTTCCTGATCGTGCTGATACTGGCGCTTTGGCGGTGGTGGTAGATGATGCGCTTTCGCCTGCGCAAGCTCGACGTCAAGAAGGATCCCAAAGCCCTGCTGCGTCTCTTCTGGATCTGTTCCCTCCTCTCCATGCTCCTGGTTATGCTCCTCGCGGGCGTCGGATTTGAGGAGATCCTGCGGCGCTACGTCACCTACAGCGCCGAGGATGACGCCATCAACGTCAGCAGCGCCCTTTTGGCCGAGGAGCGCGACAGCATCGTCGCGGTCCGCACCGACGGCAGCTCCGCCATGGAGGTGAGGCCCGAGGACATGCCGCGTCTCGACCGGCAACTCAGGACCTTTCTGGCCCCCTTCAACATCGTAAAGATCAAGATATATTCAGCGGACTGCCGTATCGTCTACAGCACAGAGAGGAAGATAATCGGGGAGCTGAACAGCAACAACCCCAGGCTGAAAAACGCCCTGGCCGGGCGCTTCGATTCGAGGCTGGAGAAGAAGGAACAGGTCCAGGACCTGGCCGACGAGGTAAAGTTCAACGTGGACGTGGTGGAGACGTACATCCCCGTCACCGATAAGGCAAAGAGGGTCATTGGCAGCTTCGAGGTCTACATCGACGTGACCCGGTACCGGGAGCAGTCCAAGAAGGCGATGGTCATGGCCATGGGGCTCCTCGGCTCGATACTGACGCTGGGCTTCGCCGTCTCCTTCCCCTTCATCCGCAAAGGGACCAAGGACGTCAGGGAGATCCAGGAGGTGCTCAGGCAGCAGAGCATCACCGATCCCCTGACCGGCATCTACAACAAAAGGCAGATCCTGGTGATAGCCGAGAGGGAATTCTCCCGGGCCATGCGCAGGAGGAAAAAGGAGCTTCACGACTTCGAGCTGGGCTTCATCATGCTGGACGTGGACCGCTTCAAGGAGGTCAACGACACCTATGGACACCTCGGTGGCGATGAGCTCCTCCGGCAGCTGGCCGACAGGATTGCCGAGTCCCTGCGGACCTACGACGCCGTGGGACGTTTCGGGGGAGAGGAGTTCGTGGTGGTCCTTCCGGGGGCGGACCTGGAACAGACCCGGAGCGTGGCCCAGAAGATATGGCGGCTGGTTAGGGAGGAGCCTTTCGTGCTGGAGGGGGAGGAGTTGACCCTCACTGCCAGCCTCGGGATCTCCACCTGCCGCGAGGATGAAGAGGACTACCTCGATGCCCTGAAGCGCGCCGACCAGGCACTGTACAGGGCGAAGAACGCGGGGAGGGATCAGGTGTGCGCGTGAGCCGTACATGGGCCCTCTGTGGAGTATGGCGACAGGCGAGGCTCAACAGGCTTCATCTTACAGCAGGAGATTAAATGCAGATAGACAAGCAGAACCTGCGGCTGGAAGGGATCTACCCGCAGCGCCAGAAAGAGTTCTTCATGCAGCGGGTGAAGCTCCCCGCCGGCATCATCTCGGCGCAGCAGGCGGAAGTCGTGGCCGGGATCGCGGAGCGCTCCGCGCGCGGAGTGGTTCACCTGACCACCAGGGGGAGCATTGAGCTCCACTGGCTGACGGAGGGCGACCTGATACCGGTGGCGAGGGCGCTCGCCTCGGTGGGACTCGTGAACCGCGGGGCTTGCGGCGGCGCCGTGCGCGGGGTCGTCTGCGGGAGCCTCAGCGCCGGTGGGGCGCCGGCACTGGAGGCGCTGGTCCGCAAGATCCACCGTCACTTCACCGGTAACCCGCGGTTCGAAAAGCTCCCCAAGAAGTTCAAGGTGGGAATCGAGGCCGACGCCTCGAGCGGCCGCCATCTCATCCAGGATCTGGGGCTGATCCCCGCGCCGTCGGAGGACGGACGGCCGCGCTACAACGTCTGGGTAGCGGGCGGCCTGGGGCGCGAGCCGACTCCGGGGTTCCTGCTGGCCGAAGGGGTGCTCGAGGAGACCCTGCTCCCGCTGATCGAGGCCATCCTGCGCATCTACGAGTCCAACACCCCGCCGGGGAAGCGCCTCAAGCACCTGGTGCGGGAGATCGGTCAGGACGAGTTTCGCCGCCGGGTGCTCACCGACCCGTCGATAGCCGAGGAACTGGCCACTGTTCCCTCTCTGGTCGGCAACATGGTCCCCGTACCGGTGAGTGCGGAGTATCGCCTGGAGGCGCACGTCTTTGCCGGTGAACTGCGGGCCGCGGCCTTGGCCTCGCTGGCCGCCATCGCCAGGCGCTACTGCGGCGGGATGCTGATGGTGACCGGGGACCAGAACGTGGTGATGCACGTCGAACAGGGTCAGGAGCCGGGGGAAGGGGCCAAAGCCCTGCGTGAAGCCGGATTCGCCGGTGACACTCCCCGGGACCGGGCAATCTTCAGGGTCTGCCCGGGCAACCACGAATGCATGCTGGGGCTCGGGCCCACCCGCGAGATCGCGGAGGCCGTGTTGCAGCAGATGGGCCCCGAGGCCGGGAGGCTGAACTGGGCCATTTCCGGCTGCCCCAACTCCTGCGCCCAGCCGCAACTGGCCGAAGCCGGGATCATCATTTCCCGGATGCTGAAGGAGGCTGCCGGCGCCTCGCCACGCTTCGACCTTTACCGGGGGGGCGAGGGGGCCTTTGCGGAGCGGGTCGAGCAGGGGCTGACCCTGGCCGCCCTGCTGGGGGCGGTAAAGTCCATCGGTTAAAAAAACTTATCGCAGAGAAATATTTTTTCTGTACCTCGGGAACTTTGTCGCTATACTTAGAATCTGTTTTGCGGCGCTCGCTAATAAAGCGCGTTGACGCGTTCCTTTATTAGCTTTCCCGCTAGTCGCCGCGTCAGGTGAAGCAATGGCGAGCGACAAGGAGGTGACAGAGTGTTATCTGCAGTCGGAGAAAGCGCGCAGGTGGCCTTGCAGGCCGGCACCATAGCCGGCAGGGAGAGCAAATCAGAGAAGTCCACCGAGGCCTCCGGGATGAAGGAGAAGAGGGACAAGGTCACCATCTCCGCCGAGGCTGTTCAGCTTACCCATGCAGCCCTGAACGCCACGGAGAAATCTCATGATAGCCGGCAGGATCATTCCCGGGACGATGGCAAGGAGCAAGCCGCCGGGAAGAAATGATGCGATAAGAAGGTCCCTGGATTGAAGAGGCAGGGCGATCTCGAGGCAGATCGCCCTTTGCTTGTCCCCGCCCCTTTGAGGTCGTCCGCTGTGTCGTCGGTTCCCCCCCCTCTCAGTCGTCCGTGGTGTGCCTTTCCCGTGTATACAATCCCTTAAAGGCGTCAAATTTATGTCGATCTGCCGCCGGAGGGGCTAAAAGTGGACAACATCGCGTGGTTGCCCGGTTTTGCGGCGTAGAAGGCAGCCAGTGCATGATCTATAATCCACCGAAGCTGTGGATAACTTTGTGGACAATAATGGGGATTGACAGCGAATGCGGGCCTGGCAGGGGGATTTGTAACGGAATGCATCTTTTTTGAGCAGGGCTTTTGGCGTATACGCGATACCGTCACCGATTTGACGGTCGCTTTTTTCCACGAAAAATGGGGGGCTTTTCAGCCCCCCATCTCTTTGCCTCAATACCTGCTCCTTGCGGGGCAGCCCTTCTTATGCCATCACTATCAGCAGTTCTTCCTTCTCGACCTTGTCGGCTTCCTTGCACCTTACTTCGGCGACGGTACCGTCTTCCTTGGCTTTGACGTTGGTCTCCATCTTCATGGCTTCGGTGACCACCAGGATGTCCCCCGCCTTGACCTGATCCCCCGGCTTCACGTTGACCTTCAGCACCTTCCCAGGCATCGGCGCGCCCACCTGCTTCGGGTTGGCCTTGTCCGCCTTCTCCCTGGACGACTGCTCGGTCTGTACCGACTGGTCGCGCACCGTGACGCTGCGGGAGTTGCCGTTGAGCTCGAAGTAGATCTGACGGGTGCCGTCGGCCTGGATGGAGCCGATGGCGTTCAGCTTGATGATCAGCGTCTTGCCGGGCTGGATCTCGATCGAGGTCTCCTGCCCCGGCTCCAGGCCGTAGAAGAAGATCGGGGTCGGGATCACCGAGATGTCGGAGTACTCCTGGCGGTGCTTGTCGAACTCCGTGTAGACGCTCGGATAGAGGATGTAGGACATGAGGTCCTTGTCGCCGACCGGATGCCCGACCTTGGCGGCCGCCGCCGCGCGCTCCATCTCGAAATCGGCAGGCTCGAGGAGCTCGCCGGGGCGGCAGGTGATCGGCTCCTCGCCCTTGAGGATGATCTTCTGCAGATCCCGCGGGAAGCCCTGGTAAGGCTGGCCGATCATCCCCTTGAAGAAGCCGACTACCGATTCGGGGAAGGCCAGGTCGTCGCCCTGGGTGAAGACGTCCTCAGGCTCCAGGTTGTTCTTGACCAGGAACATGGCCATGTCGCCCACGATCTTGGAGGACGGGGTGACCTTGACCAGGTCGCCGAAGAGGAGGTTGACCTTGCGGTACATCTCCTTGCACTCCTCCCAGCGGTCGATGAGGCCGAGGCCGGCCACCTGCGGCTTGTAGTTGGAGTACTGCCCGCCGGGGATCTCGTGGTGGTAGACCTCGGCGGTGCCGCTTTTGAGGCCCGACTCGAACGGGGCGTAGTAGTCGCGCACCGTCTCCCAGTAGTTCCCCAGCTGCTGCAGGCCGCGCTCGTTGACCTGCGGGTCGCGCTCGCTCCCCTTCAGGGTCGCCACCAGCGCGTTCAGGTTCGGCTGCGAGGTGAGTCCCGAGATGGAGGAGAGGGCGGCGTCGACGATATCGACTCCGGCCTCGGCCGCCTTCAACAGCAGCGCGCCGCCGTTGCCCGAGGTGTCGTGGGTGTGGAGGTGGACCGGGATGCCGATCTCCTCCTTGAGCGCCTTGACCAGCTGGTAGCCGGCGAACGGCTTCAGGAGGCCCGCCATGTCCTTGATGGCCAGGATGTGGGCGCCCATTTTCTCCAGCTCCTTGGCCATGGAGACATAGTAGGAGAGGGGGTACTTGGTCCTGGTCGGGTCGGTGATGTCGCCGGTGTAGCAGATGGCGGCCTCGCAGATCTTGCCCGACTTGCGGACGGCGTCCATGGCCACGGTCATGCCGCGGGTCCAGTTGAGCGAGTCGAAGACCCTGAAGACGTCGACGCCTGAGGCTGCCGCCTCCTCGACGAAGCGCTGCACCACGTTGTCCGGGTAGTTGGTGTAGCCGACGGCGTTGGAGCCGCGCAGAAGCATCTGGAAGAGGACGTTGGGGATGGCCTCGGAGAGATCATGCAGCCTCTGCCACGGGTCTTCCTTCAAAAAGCGCATGGAAACGTCGAAGGTCGCCCCGCCCCAGCACTCGAGCGAGAAGAGGTCGCTTCCCAGGTGCGCGGTGGCGTCGGCAACCTTGAGGATGTCGAAGCTCCTCACCCTGGTGGCCAGAAGCGACTGGTGGGCGTCGCGCATGGTGGTGTCGGTCAAAAGGAGCTTCTTCTGCTCCAGGACCCACTTGGCCAGCCCCTCGGCCCCGCGCTCGCGCAGGATGTCGCGGGTACCCTTCGGCTTCTCGAGGAAGAAGTCCCCCTGCGGCACGGTAGCCTCCAGGAGGTCCCTGGACTTGAGCGGCTTGGCGACCCCGGCGGAGCCGTTGACGATGACTTCGCCGATGAAGTGCAGCACCTTGTTGGCGCGGTCCTTCTTCTCCTTGATCACCAGGAGTTCCGGGTGCTGGTCGATGAAGGAGGTGTTGCAGTCTCCCGACTCGAAGACCGGGTGGGTGATGACGTTTTCCAGGAAGCCGATGTTGGTCTTCACGCCGCGGACCCTGAACTCCTGCAGGCAGCGGTTCATCACGTTGGCGGCGGCCTTGAAGCTCAGGCCCCAGGAGCTGACCTTGACCAGCAGCGAGTCGTAGTGCGGTGTGATCTGGGCGCCGGTGAAGGCGTTGCCGGCGTCGAGGCGCACGCCGCACCCTGCCGACGAGCGGTAGGTGCTCAGGGTGCCGAAGTCGGGGGCGAAGTTGTTGGCCGGATCCTCGGTGGTGATGCGGCACTGGATGGCGTAGCCGCGCATCTCGACCGACCCCTGGTTGGGGATGTTGATCTCGGGATCGGAGAGGCGCTTCCCCTCGGCGATCAGGATCTGGGCCTGGACCAGGTTCCTGCCGGTGATCATCTCGGTCACCGTGTGCTCGACCTGGATGCGGGGGTTCATCTCGATGAAGTAGTAGCGCCCTTCCTCGTCGAGGAGGAATTCGACCGTGCCGGCGTTGCGATAGGCGACCTGGCGGGCGATCTTGAGCGCGTCCTGGCAGAGCGCGCGGCGGGTTTCGCCGGGGAGGGCCAGGGAGGGGGCGAACTCGACCACCTTCTGGTGGCGGCGCTGGATGGAGCAGTCACGCTCGAAGAAGTGGACCAGGTTGCCGTAGGAGTCACCCAGCACCTGCACCTCGATGTGCTTGGGGTTTTTCAGGTAGCGCTCGAGGAAGACCGAGGCGTCGCCGAAGGAGGCCTTGGCCTCGCTGCTGGCCGACTGGAGCCCCTCGAGGAGTTCCTTCTTGTTGGTGGCGACCCTCATGCCGCGTCCGCCGCCGCCGGCGGCAGCCTTGATGATGATCGGATAGCCGTAGTTCTTGGCGAAGATCAGCGCTTCCTCTTCGTGCTCGATCGGCTCCTCGGTCCCCGGGACGGTGGCGACGCCGGCGGCCTTGGCGACCTTCCTGGCGGCGACCTTGTC
>NZ_JBXKJL010000361.1:0-28903 GCF_056994735.1 Geomonas sp. | reverse complement strand
CCGCAGCAAGGTGGAGGGAGCAATCGAAGCCCTTACGGAAACTACCGCGAAGAATACCAGCGAACTGTCATCGTCGAAGAGATTGTCCTGGTCGTCCAACAGCGGTTGAGAAAGGCGCATTCCCTGGCTGCATGACGGCTGAGGCCTTATGCTCTAGTTTGACTGCCGAAATATGAGTTATTGCTTGATTTTTATAGCTCTTATTGATAATGTCTCCGCAACATAGCCCATGGCGATGGAGTTCGCCAAAACCGCTTTCACAAGCTGATGACTCCTGCTCTTAAACCTAGGGCAGGAGTTTTTTTATATCTTCGAATGTGGCTGATCGTGGTTCAGTCACTGACTGCGCGGTGAAATGTTGTAAAGGAGACAGGTGGATGAAGATCGCTGCTACTATTGCCTTGTTCTGCGCCGGCGGGGGAGTCACCCGTTACTACCTCTCGGGTTGGGTCTACTCGATCCTTGGCCGCGCCTTCCCGTACGGCACTTTTGCTGTTAATGTCATCGGCGCGTACCTGATCGGTCTGATCATGGAGCTGGGGATGCGGAGTTTCGTCCTTTCTGATACGCTCCGCTTGGGGCTCACTGTCGGCTTCCTGGGCGGGCTCACTACGTTCTCTACCTTCAGTTACGAAACCTTCCAACTCCTCGAGGACGGCCAGTTCGTGCTGGCCTTCGCCAATGTGCTGGGAAGCGTTTCGCTTTGCCTCGTGTTCACCTGGCTCGGCATTCTCACTGTCCGCTCTATCACCTAGGAGGAAAAATCATGGCCAAAACGATTGGCGAAAACATCGTGATGCGCATCTTCATCGGGGAAAGCGACCGTTACGCTCACAAGCCCCTCTATGAGGTTCTGGTGGAACTGTTCCGCAAGGAAGGCTTCGCCGGGGCCACCGTCACCCGCGCCATCAGCGGCTTCGGCGCCCACAGCGTCTATCACACCCAGAAACTGCTGGATATCTCATCCAACCTCCCCCTGATCGTCGAGGTGGTCGAGACGGAGGATAGGATCAACGCGATCATGCCTCTGCTCGACGAGATGATGAAGGATGGCGGCATGATTATTCTGGAAAGCGCCCGCGTCATCCGCTACTCCCCTTCACCGAAATAGCAGCCTACGCTTCGAAAAGCTGAGGGCGGAGGACTTCACCATCACCAGTCAGGTGAAGGGGAACGGGTGGCGTCTCTGGCGGTTGTGCGGCCGGCCTTCAGTTGACACCTCGACGTCCCCGGAATAGAGTTTCCTGAACACGTGCGCCCGATCCCACTACTAAAACGGGGCTGGATGTGGAACCTTGTGATCCCAGGATATACATGGCTGCCGAGCGCACCTTCCTCGCCTGGATCCGCACCGGGCTTGCCCTCATGGGCTTCGGCTTCATCGCCGCCAGGTTCGGCATCTTTCTCAGAGAGGAGGCTGCTTTGGTCTCCCCTTCCCCCCACCATCTCGGTCTTTCCCTTCCGGTCGGCGTCACCCTCATCGTCCTCGGGGTCTTCATCAACGTTAGCGCCGCGGTACGCCACCACCGCTACCTTCGCGCCCTCGACGAGGGCAACTTCAGGACCGCCTTCGGGACCACCTTCGCATTCGTTATCACCGGGCTGCTCGCTTTTATCGGCTTGGGACTGGCGATATACCTGGCGATGCTCTAGCTCTTGATTCCCCCGCGCACTCTCCTCAACTCTCCATGTCAGGCACCCGCACCCGCATCTACCGGTGCGGTGGAGTGAGAGCGGCTTGACAACAGCGCCTCTACCCGCAAAATGACCTATATCTCACCCTTAACAGTGGAGGATTCCCATGCAGATGAAGATCACATTCCCGCATGGCAAAAGGGTCAATGCGGTGATCGGCAGCTGGCTGATTCCCACCGACCAGCCGGTCGAATCCGGGGGAGAAAGCACCGCCCCCAGCCCCTTCGATTATTTCCTTGCATCATTGGGAACCTGCGCCGGAATCTACGTGCTCAGTTTCTGCCAGCAACGGGAGATCCCTACCGAGGGTCTGGAGCTCACCCAGCGGATGGAATACACGGTGGCCGAGGACGGGAAGAGGAGAATAGCAAAGGTCTACATCGACATCCATCTCCCGAAGGATTTCCCGGAGAAGTACGTCAACGCTGTCGAGAAGGCCGCCGGGCTGTGCGCAGTGAAGAAGGCCATCATGGAGCCGCCGGAATTCGAGATTACTGCCCGCCTGCCACAACAGGCCCACGACGAACCAAAGCCACGGCATCCGGAGTAGGCAAACGACGCCCTGCTGTGGAAGATCGTGGTCTACGTGATATCCTTATGCCATTGTCACGGCAATCCTGGTTCTTTCCTTGAAAGCTCCCATTCAGGAGGGATCTACATGGACCAGACACCTTTTACATTACTCTACGTAGAAGATGACCCCGTCAGCAGGGATCTGGTCTGCACGGCAATTTCGAGAAAGCTCCCGCAAGCCGAGCTGCACACCGCCGAAAACGGTGAAGTCGGGCTGCAGCTGTACATGCAGCTCTCCCCCGATATCATACTTACCGACATCTGCATGCCGGTCCTCGATGGCATCCAGATGTCCAAAGAGATTCTCGCCCTCAATCCCGCAGCCAAGATAATTGCCGCCACGGCAATCAGCGACACCCACTTCATGCTGGACGCCATCAAGATCGGCATCAGCCGCTACGTGCTGAAACCGTTCGACTTCAAGCTCCTCTTCTCCGCCATCAACGACGCAGTCAGCCAGGTCACCATGGAACGCCGGATCAGGGCGCAGAGCAATTACATACGCCAGCTCTCCTGTGCCATCGAGCAGAGCACCAGCATGGTCATGATCACCGATGCAGGCGGCGGCATCGAGTACGTAAACTCCAAATACGTCACCATCACGGGATACGCCGCCGAGGAGGTCATCGGCCAGAACCTGCGGGCCCTGATGCACGAGTTGACGCCGCCGGACATCCTGGAAGAGCTGTGGGCCCGGATCACCTGCGGTTCCGAGTGGCGCGGTGAGATCCTCAACAGGAAAAAAGACGGGGAGATCTACTACGAGGAGGTCCTCATCTCCCCCCTGACCACCGAGGAAGGAAGCGTCACAAATTTCGTGGCGGTGATGGAGGACATCTCGGAACGCAAGCGGGCCGAGGACAAGATCCGCACTCTCATCGATGAGCTCGAGCATAGCGTCAGGGATACCCATCGCGCCGGCTCGGCTCCCGTCCCTACTCTTTGACCGTCTCTCCACGGCTTCACTCCATCCCCCTCCACCCCGGAAAAGGGAATAGCTTCCGATCTGCCGGTGGCCGAGGCGATGTCCCGCGCCAACGGCAACCAGAGCAGTTCCGCCCGGCTCCTCGGCATCACCCAGTCCGCCCTGTGCAAGAGACTGAAGCGGGCGAAGTAGCCGTCAGCTTTGCTGTTGCCAAATTGGCACCACAGTTGTAGTGTTGTCTGGAAGGAGGCTGAAATGGCACACGCACAGGTTGAAAGAGCCGAGCCGGCTAATGATCGTATCACCGCACGTTTACCCCGGTCATCCAGGTCGATTATCGAGCGAGCTGCCGCTATTTATGGGGCTACCATTAACCAGTTCATCGTGCAGGCGGCCGTGGAACGGGCAAACCAGGTCTTGCAGAACATGGAGACGCTGAAGCTATCGACGCATGATGCTGAAAAATTTCTGGATGCACTGACCAATCCGCCTCAACCTAATCAAGAGCTCCTCGATGCAGCGCGCGCCCATCAGGAACTGGTGGAATCAAGAGATTAGGCGATGGCCTTCATCATAGCGCTACTGGACCCTGCCCGGCATGACCGCACCGCCTTTGACTGCGGGGAAGCCGACCTCAATGACTACCTCCAGAAGACAGCTCGTCAGCACCTCGAAAAAGGAATTGCCAACACCTACGTTCTCGTCAGCTCGGACGCCCCCGCAACCATCCTCGGTTTCTTTACTCTCTCCTTTCTTGAAGTTGACCTTTCACAGATCCCTCAGCAGTACCGGAAAAGATTTCCGCATACACGCCTGCCAGCTGCCAAACTTGGCCGCCTTGCAGTGGCCAGAAGGCACCAGGGCGAAAACCTTGGCAGACTGTTGGTGGCAAACGCCGTAAAACGTGTCGCCGATGCCATCAGAAATGCGGCAGGAGTCGTCGGCCTCTTCATCGACGCCAAGACGCCCCAACTCGCCAGCTTCTACAGCAAGTTCGGATTCATTCCCCTGGATGATACCCCCCTTACCTTGATGCTCGCCCGAGAGACCATTGTGGCTACCTTCCCCGAAAGCAGCGCTACCTGACAAAGTAATCCCTTTCCGTCAGCCCAATTAGTGCATTTTCATAGACATCGCTGGAGCCACTGCCGGTACCGCAGTGCTATCTACCCTGGCTGCGGAAGCCAGGATGAAATTAGTGTTATTTTATCTACTGGCACAGGTCTGGATGCCACTGTCACAGCCGCCACTTCTCTCCTATCAACAGGTTTTTCCTGACTTTTTAAGTCTTGCCGAAGACGGGAATTCCTTGTATAAGATAAGTCCTTAAAATAGTGCGACCTGATGCGGAGTTAGTTTAAACTGTGTCCGCTATATGAGGAAGGATCTACTGCCATGGAAGACAAGAAAATTGCCTTGGTGACCGGGGCAAGCAAGGGAATCGGGGCGGCTACTGCCCTCGTTCTGGCCCGTGACGGTTATGATATCTGGCTCAACTATCGCTCCGACCATGACTCCGCTGCCGCTGTCGCGGCGAAGATCGAGGAGATGGGACGCTCCTGCCTGCTCCTCCCTTTCGACGTGGCCGATCCGGCTGCGGTCAAGGAAGCTCTCTCCCCGCATCTCGATCAGGAAACCCCGCATGTGCTTGTGAATAACGCCGGGTTTGCCAAGGATGCCCTCATGGTCTGGATGGGCGAGGGCGAGTGGAAGGACGTGCTCTCGGTCCACCTGGATGGGTTCTTCCTGGTCACCAGGCTCCTGCTGGTCGGCATGCTGAAAAGAAGAGGCGGGAGGATCATCAACATCGCCTCCACTTCCGGCGAAAGCGGGATGCCGGGGCAGGTCAATTATTCGGCGGCCAAGGCCGGCCTCATTGGCGCCACGCGAGCTCTCGCGGCGGAATCGGCCAAGCGGAAGGTCCTCGTTAACGCCGTTTCTCCGGGATTCATCGAGACCGAGATGATCGAGGGGCTGCCGACCGAGCGGATCCTCCCGATGATCCCGATGGGGCGGGTGGGCAAGCCGGAGGAGGTCGCGGAGGTTGTTTCATTCCTCTGCTCCGACAAGGCTTCGTACATCACCGGTCAGGTCATATCGGTGAACGGCGGGGCGTACATGTAGGTAACAATCCCCTCTCCCTCCGGGAGATGCTGGCCAAAGGCCGGGTGAGGAAAGCTGCCCCCGGCAGCATTTTCGTTTACGACTGACGCCCTCACCCTGACCATCTCCCGGGGGGAGAGGGGACAGGCTTGACCCGTTCGTGCCGAGCTTGTCGAAGCACGCATACCGAAAGCCGTTCGCGGGATTGACGTGCCGCGATGCCGGCGGGTCGGCGCTGCCCCGTTCTTAGCAATGTCATGTTTTTGTTGTGAGGGTTCGTGCATAGAGTAGCAATTACCGGAATCGGAATCGTCTCCTGCCTCGGCAATACCATCGAGGCGGTCGGGGCAGCGCTGAGGGAGGGGCGCTCGGGAATCGTCATAGACGAAGCCCGCCGCGGACTCGGCTTCCGAAGCCCGCTCACCGGCGCCATCTCCGGCTTCGATCCGCGGGCACTCCTTTCCAAAAAGCAGTGCAAGACCATGCCGGAGTTCGCCGTGCAGGCGCACGCGGCTGCCGTTGACGCGCTCTCGATGTCGCGGCTGTCGCCGGAGGAGATCGAGAACGAGGAGACCGGACTGATCTTCGGCTGCGATTCCAGCTGCGTTGCCGCGGTGGAGCAGGTCGACCTCCTCCGCGAGCGTGGCGAAACGAAGCTGATCGGCAGCGGCCATGTCTTCCGGTCGATGACCTCCTGCATCACGATGAACCTCAACACCCTCTTCAAGACCCGGGGCGCCTGCTGGACCATCAGCTCGGCCTGCTCGAGCGGAGGGCACGCCATCGGCCAGGCCGCCGACCTGATCGCCTTCGGCCGCCAGCAAAGGATCATCTGCGGCGGCGCCCAGGAACTCAACTGGGAGTCGATGTGCAGCTTCGACGCCTTGGGGGCCTTTTCCATCCGGGTCGATGAACCGACCAAGGCATCCCGCCCCTTCGATGCGGCCCGCGACGGGCTGGTCCCGAGCGGCGGCGCCGCGGCCCTGGTGCTCGAGCGCTACGACCTGGCGGTGGCGCGCGGGGCGACCATCCTGGGAGAGGTGGTAGGCTACGGCTTCTCCTCCGACGGGAGCCACATCTCCGTCCCGAGCGAAAACGGGCTGCAGCGCGCCATGCTTAAGGCGATCTCGCTCGCCGGCATTACGGAAATGGACATCGACTACATCTGCGCCCACGCCACCTCCACCCCTGCCGGGGATGCGGCCGAGGCCAGAAATATCACGGCACTCTTCGGGCCCAGGACCCCGCCGGTCTCCTCGTTGAAAGCGATGACCGGCCACG
Source organism: Geomonas sp. (assembly GCF_056994735.1). Lineage (NCBI taxonomy): Bacteria > Pseudomonadati > Thermodesulfobacteriota > Desulfuromonadia > Geobacterales > Geobacteraceae > Geomonas > Geomonas sp. The sequence continues at coordinate 22,326 of NZ_JBXKJL010000361.1, read as the reverse complement.
AGCTCTGGATGTCCGGCGCCTCCCAGGTTGTCTATACGACCATCATGGCCAGGCTCGGGTTCATCGCCCCGAACATCAACTTTACGGAACCGGACGAGTTCTCGGCCCGGCTGAACATAGCAACGGAGCGGATCGACAGGACGCCGGAGCATGTCCTGTGCAATTCGGCGGGCTTCGGCGGGACCAACTCCTGCCTGGTCCTTAGATTCGCGGCATGACCTACGACTTCGTGGTCATCGGCGCGGGGATGTCCGGCATCGCGTCGTCGATCACGCTGGCCCAGAAGGGATTCAAGGTCGCGCTCCTGGAGAAAGAGCCCCGCACCGCACCGCTGCTGCGCGGCTTTTCGCGCCAGGGCATCCAGTTCGACACCGGTTTCCACTACACCGGCGGGCTCGGCGCCGGAGGCCAGCTGGAACTCTTTTTCCGCTACCTGGGCCTCTCCGACAAGATAACCAGCTTCGCCTTCAATGACGACGGCTTCGACCTCTTCGCCTGCGCCGCCGAGGGCTTCGAGTTCCGGTTTCCCAGCGGCTATGACCGCATCCGCCACGCGCTCTGCACGGCCTTCCCGAGAGAGGGCAGGGCCATCGAAAGCTATCTTTCGCAGGTGCGGGCCATATCCGACGGCATGCCGTACCAGAACCTGGACGCGCCCGTCAACTCGGAGAGCCAGTTGCAGCGGGTCTTCGGGCCGACGCTCAAGGAAACGCTCGACGCCCTGACTGACAATGCCGTTTTGAAGGCGCTTCTTTGCATGCACGGGCTTTTGTACGGCGTGCCCAGTGACGAGGTGGCCTTTGCCCAGCACGCCGTGGTGGTGGGGAATTACTACCAGTCGGCCAGCGGCATCCGAGGCGGAGGAGCGAGCCTTGCCGCCGCCTGCGATGCCCGGCTCAAGGAAGTAGGGGTCGACCTCTTCTGCGGCACCGAGGTTAAGGGAATCACTGTGGACCGGGAGGGAGCCTTCTCCGGGGTCGGCCTCGCCAGCGGGGAAATGATCAGCGGGCGGCAGTGCATCGCCACCATTCACCCGGGGCTCCTTCTCAAACTGATACCGGAGGGGGTCTTCCGCCCGGCCTACCGAAAGCGGCTGGCCTCCCTCGACGAGTCCATCTCCGCCTTCCTGGCCTTCGCGGCCTGTGGAGACCCCCTTCCCTCGCTGTCGGGGACAAACCTGTACCTCCTCCCGGACGCGGCGTCAATCCACGATATGGGAAGGCAGCCGGTCGGGGTTTCGCCCCTCTACATAAGCGGCGCCTACGCCAATGGCGAGGCCGAGCCTTCGGGCTTCATCGGCATCTTCCCCGCCAGCTTCTCCGGGGTCTCGCCCTGGCTGGACTTGAAAAGGGGCCCCAGGCCGGCGTCGTACCGGGAGTTCAAGAAAGAGGCGGTGGAAGTGATGCAGCGCCAGCTTGAGCGGCTGGCCCCGGGCCTGGCGGCGACGGTCCGCACCCTGGAGGTCTCCACCCCGCTGACCCTCCGCGACTATTGCGGCTCGCCGGGCGGCGGCCTCTACGGCGTCAAGCACATGGTAGGGCAGTACAACCCGCTCCCTGCCACCAAGATGAAAGGGCTCTTCCTCGCCGGTCAGGCGCTGGTGGCCCCGGGCGTGATGGGGGCCGTACTGTCCGGCTTGCTCGCCTGCGGCACCATTGTCGGGCATGAGCAGATGAGAAAGGATTTGAAGGGATGTTGTTGAGAAGAGTGGTAGTAACCGGGATGGGGGCCATCTCCCCCTTGGGCCGCGGGATTGGGCCCCTTATGGATGGTCTGCTGGCAGGGAAAAGCGGGGTGGTCCAGGTCCCCCGACTGGGCGAGATAGGCGGGATGAGGACCCGGGTGGCGGCGCTGGTGGCCGGCATCGATCCGAAGGAGATCCCCAGAAAATTCCGGCGCTCCATGTCCAACATGTCGATTTACGCCACCCTCGCCGCCCATGAGGCGGTAGGCATGGCGGGGCTCAGCGAGAGTGATCTCTCCTCCGGGAGGATCGGCGTCTCCATCGGGTCGACCACCGGCAGCCCCCAGACCATGGAGGAGTTCTTCCGGGACTACAACATCGATCACAGCCTGGAGAGGATGAAATCCACCCTCTTCTTCCACATCATGAACCACAGCTGCGCCTCCAACGTGGCCCAGGTGCTGGGGATTACCGGCCGCACGGTGGCCCCCGCCGCCGCCTGCTCGACCAGCTGCCAGGCCGTTGGCTACGCCGCCGAGATGATCGCCACCGGCAGGCAGGACGCGATGATCTGCGGGGGAGCCGACGAGTTTCACCCCTTGACCGCGGCGACCTTCGACATCATGAACGCCGCCTCCGTCGCCTTTAACGACTCCCCGACCGGCACCCCGCGTCCCTTCGACCGCGACCGCGACGGGATCGTCTGCGGTGAGGGGAGCGGCATCGTGATCCTCGAATCGCTCGACTCCGCCCTCGAGCGTGGCGCCGAGATCCTCGCCGAGGTCGCCGGCTTCGCCACCAACTCCGACCCCGCCAGCATCGCCAATCCCGACCCGGAAGTGATCGCCCGCTGCATGAGCCAGGCGATTGCCGACGCCGGAGTCCGCCCCGCCGACATCGATTACGTCAATGCCCACGCCACCGCCACCGAGCAGGGGGATATCGCGGAATGCCGGGCCATCGCCAGCGTCTTCGGAAACAACGCCCCCGTGAGCAGCCTCAAGGGGCACCTCGGTCACGCCATGGCGGCCAGCGGCACCCTGGAGCTGGCGGCCTGCATCGGGATGATCCGGCAGGGACTGCTGATCCCCACGCGCAACCTGGAGAACATCGACCCCGACTGCGCCGGGATCAGCCACGTCGACGGCATCATGAAGCGGCCGGTCCGGACGGTGATAAAGAACAATTTTGCCTTGGGTGGCGTCAATTCATCCATCATTTTAAGGAGATACCAGTAATGACTGACCAGCAGATCGTAGAACTGATCAACAGCTCACTCGCGGAGGAGTTCGAATACGACGGGGAGATGAAGCCCGAAACGACCCTTTTCGAGGAGATGGGACTGGACAGCCTGGATGTCGTCGACCTGGTGATCGTGCTGGAAACGGCATTCGGCATGAAAATCCGCGAGGAGGAAGCCATCCGCAGTATCCGCACCCTGGGGGACATTCACCACTTCGTCATCGGCAAGAAACGTCAGGCGGAGGCGGCCTAGTACGTGGAAGACAGCGCCGGCCATAGACGACGCCGGGACCTCTCTGGAACGCGCCTGATCCGGGCCTGGCTTTTGAACCTGACCTTCTACCCCCTGATGGCGCTGTGGATCGTGGTGAGCTTCCTGGGGGCGCCGATCTGCCTGCCGTTCCTGAAGCTGCGCAGGGGGTGGAGTTGGGGCCGGGCCATGCGTTTCCTGGTCACCGTCCACGGACACGGCCTGATCGTGATCGTCTCCCCCTTCGTCAGCTTCAGGGGCGAGGACCTCGACCGGATCGAGCGCCCCTGCATCATGGTCGTCAACCACCTCTCGTTTTTCGACAGCTACTTCATGGCCGCCCTCCCCTTCAACGACATCATCTTCGCCGTGGGAGCCTGGCCCTTCAGGATGTACTGGTACACCATGTTCATGAGGCTGGCGCAGTATCTCGATGTGGAAAACAACCGGTGGGAGGACGTGATCCGCACCAGCAAGGACTCCTTCGCGAAGAGCGGCACCGTGCTGTTCTTCCCCGAGGGGCACCGCAGCAAGACCGGGGAGTTGCAGCCTTTCTATTCCGGTGCCTTCAAACTGTCGAAGGAGACGGGGGTGCCGATAGTTCCTCTTTGCATTACCGGCACCGAAACGATGTTGCCGCCGGGGCAGTGGTTCCTGCACCCGACGAGGGTGATCCTCAAGGCGCTGCCGCCGGTTTATCCCGACGAGTTCGAGGGATCGTCAAGCCACCTGAAGATGCGTCGGGAGGTCAGGGACCGGATCGCAAGGACCTTGGAGGAGTTGCAGGGAGAGCCATGCTAGCGGATCTGCCGAAAAGCCAGAGTTGGAACGCGCAAGAGGGGAGAGAGCTCGCGCGGGCCTCGGTCGAGGAAATCGCGGCGAGGCAGGACGCCCTTATCCGTGACCATGTCCGCTACTGTGCTGCGCATTCGCCCTTTTACCGTGGCCTTTTCCGGCGTGCCGGGGTGGCAGCGGAAGAGGTCAAGGGACTGACCGATCTCGGCAGGCTTCCCTTCACCGACAAGACCGATCTCGAGGAGTCCCACGACGGGTTCATTGCCGTCGACCCTGGCGATATCGTCGACCTCTGCCTCACTTCAGGGACGACGGGGAAGCCGGTGGCGATGCTGCAGAGCGCCCGGGACCTGGACAGGCTGACCTACAACGAGGAAATCTCCTTTCTGGGCGCCGGGTTCACCCGCGACGACAGGGTGCTGGTCGCGGCAGCCGTCGACCGCTGTTTCATGGCCGGTCTGGCCTACTTCCTCGGGCTCACCCGGATCGGCGCCACGGCAATCCGCGGCGGCTCCAGCAGCCCGGCACTGCTGATGGAGCTGATCAGGAATTGCCGCCCCACCGCCATTGTGGGAGTACCCTCCCTCATCCTGACCGTCGGCGAGAGGCTGCGGCAGGAGGGAATCGACCCGGCAGGGCTGGGGGTGAGGCGACTGGTCTGTATCGGCGAGCCGATCAGGCGCCAGGACCTCGGTCTCTCCCCGCTGGGCGAGCGCCTGCAGGGAGTCTGGCAAAGCCGGCTCTTCGGCACCTACGCCAGCACCGAGATGGCGACCTCCTTCACCGACTGCGAGTGCGGCCTCGGCGGCCATCTGCACCCGGATCTGATGGCGGTGGAGATTGTTGATGAGCAGGGCACTCCGGTCCCGCCAGGGGAGTACGGCGAAGTGGTGGCCACGCCGCTCGGGGTGACGGGAATGCCGCTTCTGCGCTTCCGCACCGGCGACATCGCCGCCCTCCACAGCGGGCCATGCGCCTGCGGCAGGAATACTCCGCGGCTTGGTCCGGTGGTGGGAAGGAAGAGCCAGATGCTGAAGTACCGGGGTACGACGGTCTATCCGCCGGCGATAACCGCGGTGCTGCAGGGGATGGCTGGGGTCCGTGGGCATTACATCGAGGCATACAGCGAGTTCGCGCTGTCGGACCAGATCCGCGTGGTCGTCGGCAGCAGCGATGCATCACTCACCGGCGAGGGCGTTGCCGACAGAATCGCCGCCGCCATCAGGGTCCGTCCCGAGGTGAGCATCGTGGCCCCGGAGGAGATCGTGAAGAAGACAGTCCGCGATGACAAGCGAAAGCCGGTGGTCTTCTTCGACTACAGGGTTTCCGTTTAGCCAATGCCCCTGCAGTGTCCCCCCTCCCCTAGCGGGAGGAAACCACGTGCGTGCGTGCCTCCCTCTCCCTCCGGGAGAGGGTCGGGGTGAGGGAGGGTGCCATTACCTGGCTGTTTCAGCTTGGCGATGGCTACCCCTGCTAAAGGCAAATCCCCCCTGTCCCCCCTTTGTCAAAGGGGGGGACGTGATGGCAACTCCACTGGAGAGAAGGGCTTACCGGGAGTGATGGCAACTTCACGGGGGGAGAAGCGCTTACCGGGAGAGAATAATATTGGCGTGGCGCCGCCTGTCGGAGTCTCGCCCCAGTTCCCCGTGCAATGAAATTGAAAGCTTGAAAGGAAGGGAAAATGTCTGAACGTCCCACCATTGTTCTCAATGGCTCTGATCTCACTGTCGAAGATATCGTCGCCATCGGCGTCGGTGATAAACAGGTCGCTCTTGACCCGCAGGCTGTCGAGCGCTGCCGCGCCAGCCGGGCGTTCCTGGAGCAGGATGTCGCCGCCCGCCGCATCGTCTACGGCGTCAACACCTCCTTCGGCCCCATGTGCAACAAGATCATCGAGGACTCCGAAATCGAGGCGCTCCAGGTCAACCTGATCCGCAGCCACGCCGCCGGCCTCGGCGACCCCCTCAAACCGTATGTCGCCAACGCCATCATGGCAGTCCGCCTCAACACGCTGGTGAAAGGGTACTCCGGCGTCCGGATCGAGCTTCTCGATTTCATGCAGGACATGGTCAATCGCGGCATCGCCCCCTACATCCCGGAATGCGGCAGCGTCGGGGCCTCCGGCGACCTGATCCACCTCGCCCATCTCGCCCTCACCATCATCGGGGAAGGCAAATCGTATTACCAGAACGAGTTGCACGACACGGCGGAGCTCTTCAAGACCCTCGGCATCACCCCGATGACCCTCAGCTTCAAGGAGGGCATCGCCCTCATGAACGGCACCAGCGCCATGACCGCGCTGGCCGCCTTCGCCCTCTTCGGAGCCAAGAAGCTCCTCAGGGTGGCCTGCGTCACCGGCGCCTTCGCACTGGAAATCTTCGGCGGCATCGACGATGCCTTTGACGAGGACCTGCACCTGGTGAAGCCGCATCCCGGGCAGCTCAAGGTGGCGGAAACCATCAGGAACCTCTACCAGGGCTCCGGCAACATCACCCTCAGGAAGAACATGCACGAGCGAATCCGCGGGGACGAGACCGGGGGGCCGGTCTACGAGACCAGCATCAACGTGCAGGACGTCTACTCCATCCGCTGCACCCCTCAAATCCTCGCGCCTGTCCTGGAAGCCATCGAGGCCGCGACCAAGGTCGTCGAGACGGAGGCAAACTCTTCCAACGACAATCCGATCATCATTCCGGAGAAGAAAAAGATCATTCACGGCGGGAACTTTCACGGCCAGAGCATCGGCTTCGCCATGGACTCGCTCTGCATGGCCATCGCCACCCTCTGCACGCTCTCCGAGAGAAGGATCAACAAGTTCCTCGATCGAAATCTCAACGAGGGGCTTCCCGAGTTCCTGATCCCCGGCACCCTCGGCCTCACCATGGGCTTCATGGGGGCACAGTACCTGGCAACGTCGACCACGGCGGAGAACCGCCAGCTGGCCAATCCCGTAAGCACCAACTCCATTTCCAGCAACGCCTCGAACCAGGATGTGGTGAGCATGGGCACCGTCGCAGCGAGGAAGGCTTTCAAATCTGTCAGTAACGCCAAGCACGTGGTGACTCTCGAAGTGCTGACCGACCTGCAGGCGTTCTCGTTCCGCAATGCCGACAAGCTCGGCAAGGGCACCGCGCGGGTGTATGAGATCTTGAACAAAGACTTCGAAGTCTACGATAACAAGCGTATTTTCCACGACGACCTGGTGAAGCTAAGGAAGCTCCTCTTCTCCAGCCAAGTGTTCGACGATCTCGAGATCTACTGGAGCTAAGTGCGTAACCATTTCCCCTTTCAAAGGGCCACGATTCTCCCCCCTTGACAAAGGGGGGTCGGGGGGGATTTTCAGTCTCGGCACCAGCGAAATCCCCCTAAAGCCCCTTTTACCAAGGGGGACTTTCAAGGAAGCAGCATGAAGCTTGATCTGACATTGCCGATGGCGGCAGAAAGCCTGGTCCCCCACCGCCCGCCGATGCGGCTGATCGACACACTCCTGTCATGGAATGGATCGACCGGCGAGGTGGAGGCCACCCCCGGCGCAGAGTGTATTCTCGTCGGAGCCGACGGGGTCCTTGACGAAGCGGCGCTGGTCGAGCTGCTGGCGCAGGGATACGCGGCGGTGAAGGGATACGACGATCTGCTGCAGGGAAGGGAAGTCTCGGAAGGCTACCTGGTGGGCGTGAGAAGGTTCCGCGTGACAGGCAGGGCAGTCGCCGGGGAAAGGCTCCTGGTGCGGATCAGGACCGTCGGAAGCTTTGAGGGGTTTGCCGTCGCCGAAGGCGAGGTTGAACGCGGCGGGGAGATCATCGCCGCCGGCACACTCAAGCTCTGGATCGCCAATCGGGGCGCTGCCGGAGGGGGTGCGGCATGAAAAAGATCCTCCTGCTCATCTCGTTCGCACTGTTCATCGCCGCAACTCCCTGCACCGCCGCCGGCGACCCTGCGGTGCTGGCTTCCCTGGAGAAGACCGCGGGTGGGGCGACTACCCTTGCCAGCGACTTCGTTCAGGAAAAGCACCTGAGCATGTTCAAGACCGTCCTCACCTCGAAGGGCCGCTTCTACTTCAGCAAGCCCGACAAGCTGCGCTGGGAGCTGACCGCGCCGGTGGCCTCGGGCTTCGTCTTGAAAGGCGAAAAAGGGCGTCGCTGGCATGAGCGGACCGGCCGCACCGAGAGCTTCCAGATCAGCCAGGAACCTGTGATGAAGCTCGTTTCCGACCAGCTCTTCGCCTGGGCCCGCGCCGATTTCAGCTGGCTTAAGCGGGAGTACCGGATCACGGTCGTGACCGAGTCCCCGGCGTCACTCCGGCTCGAGCCCCGCTCCGCCGCTGCCGCCGGCTTCCTGCGCCACCTGTTGATCAACTTCAGCGCCGACGGCCGGTACGTGAAGAGCGTCGAGGTGCACGAGAAAGACGGCGACTTCACCCGGATCAGGTTCGTCAACACGTCAGTCAACAAGCCCCTGCAGGCGGACCTCTTCTAGATGCCGGTTCCGTCCTGCCAGCTGTTCGAGCGGCTGTACCGCTACCTCGTACCGCGCCGCAAGCTCCTTTTCGGGGCCACCCTGCTGGTCGTCGTAATGGGGTGTCTGGCCACGACGAAAGCGCGTATCCAGGAAGATATAGTTGCCATGCTCCCGGACGATGGCTCGGCCGTGGCACAGGACTTCCACCTGCTCCAGCTGGCCCCGTTCACCCGGAAGATCGTTATCACCGTCAAAGCCGGAGGCACTGACCCCGCGGCCCTGACTGAGGCGACTGACAGATTGGCGCAGGCCCTCGCCGAAGGAGGCGTCGGCAAGGTGACGACCGGCCCGGCAGACATGTCCGGCGGCATCTTCGGCTGGCTCGGGCGCGCCCTTCCAAGCCTTGCCACAGGCGACGACCTCTCCAGGCTCGCTGCCGCCACGACCGGCCCCGAAGTCCGGAAGCGGCTCAGGCAAAGCTACGAGCAGCTCCTCTCCCCCGAGGGATGGGCGCTGAAGGGGAGCATCCAGAACGACCCCCTCTCCTTCTCGGCCGTTGCCCTGGAGAAGATGCGCTTTCTGAACATGATCCCGAACATGCGGCTGGTGAACAACCACTTCGTCTCGGCCGACGGGAAGAGCGCGCTGATCTTCATCGACAGCACCGTAGCGATGACCGATTCGGCCGGATCGAGGGATCTCCTGGGGCGGATCCAGAAGGCGGTGGCGGCGGCGGTCCCCCGGCAGATGAGCGCGACGGTCCTGTGCGGGCACAGCTACACCTTGGTAAATGCCGACACCATCAAGCGGGACCTGGCCGTGGTGCTGACGGTGAACACCATCGCGGTGCTCGCCATCTACATCATCTTCCTGCGCAGCCTGAGCGCGATCTTCGTCTTCCTGGTCCCCTCGTCTATCCTGGTGATCGCCTCGGGGATGATCGCCCTTTACCAGGGGAATGTCTTCGCCCTCACCCTCGGCTTCGGCGGAGTCCTGCTGGGGATCGCGGACGAATACGCGATGCTGATCTACTTCTCCTGCAGGCAGGGGGGGAAGGACATAGGCACCATCACCGGGGAGGTGGCCCGTCCGGTACTTTTTGGCGCGGCGGCAACCCTGATCTCCTTCGGAGTGATGCTGACCTCGAGCCTTCCGGGGCAGCGACAGCTGGCGATCTACAGCATGACGGGAATAGTCGCCTCGCTGCTGATCTCGCTGATCGTGCTGCCCCACCTGATCAAGCCGGCGCCGGAGGGGAAGGTCCCTCTCGGAAACCTGATGCCGCAATGGCAGCTGCCACGGCGCGCGGTGATCTGGTGCTGGTTGATCATCCTTGCCATCTGCGGCTGGCAGGCGACAAAGATCCGCTTCAACGGCGACCTCAGGGCCATCAACCTGGTGACCCCGGAGCTGCGTCAGGCAGAAGCAGAGCTGACGAAGACCTGGGGCGACATGCGCGGCAAGGCTATCATCTTTGCCGAGGGAAAGGACCTCGATGCCGCGTTGTCGCTGAACGAGCGGCTCTTCGCGCGCATCTCCGGGAAACTCCCGGCCGGCGAACTGGTGAGCATTGCACCTCTTTTGCCAGGTCAGCTGAGACAGCAGGCGAACCTGGAGCGCTGGAAGGAGTTCTGGCGTGACGGCCGGGCAGACCATCTCGCTGCCGACCTCGGCCGCGAGGGCGCGACCATCGGCTTTACCAAGGCTGCGTTCGCCCCGTTCCTTTCGGGCCTCAAGGACCCCGGTCCCGGCGTCACGGTCGAATCCCTTCGCGAGGCGGGAGTGGCGGAGCTGGTCGATTCGATGATCGTTAACTCTGCCGGAGTAGTGCGCGTGCTGACCCTTGTGCCCGATACCCCACAGGTGCTGGCGGCACTCGATCCGGATCTGAAGGCGCTCCCCGGAGTCCACCTGGTTTCACAGGGACGCTTCGGCGATAACGTCGGGCGGGCCATCGTCAACGACTTCAGCCGGTACATGGTGGTCACGTCGGTACTGGTCTTTGGTTTGGTTGTGGCCCTCTTCAGAAAGCCCACCCGGATCATGCTGGTCCTGGTGCCGGTGGTAACCGGGATCATCTGCATGCTCGGCATCATGGGGATGCTCGGACTGGAGTTCAACATCTTCAACATTGCCGCCACCATCCTGATCATCGGCCTGTGCGTGGACTACGGCATCTTCATGGTCTGCAAGCTGACCGAGGGCTCCAGCCACGCCGCCAACCGGGCAGTGCTGGTATCCGGGCTGACGACGTTGGCAGGTTTGGGGGCGCTGGCTTTGGCAGAGCACCCGTCGATGCACTCCATCGGCATCACCGTGCTCCTGGGCATCGGCACCGGCATCCCCGCCGCACTCCTGGTGATCCCGGCCATCTGCTTCCCCCACCCCCCTGCCCCCTCCCTCCGGGGGAGGGGGAGATTCCCATACGGGTCTGAGACGGTAACAAAAGCGTTCCTGGCCTTGCTCCTCCTGCTCCTCACCGCCTGCAGCACGGTCCCTTTCAAGGCGACCGAGCTGACTCCGGTGCCGCCGAGGACCGCGGCCGAACTCTGCGATGGGCTCTGGACCGGGAAGCTGGGGAGCGTCCTGATCCGCCAGTCGGCTCTATTCGAGCTGCATGGCCTGCGGGTTCCGCTCGCCGGGGTCATGAAGCTGGACTCGACGACGGGGACGGCCCGGCTGGTGGGAATGAACGACATGGGGGTGAAGCTCTACGACATCTCCGTGGACCGCACCTCCAGCAAGGCCAATTTCGTGATGCCGGAGTTGGACCGTTACCCGGCCTTCGCCGAGGCCGTCGGCAACTCCGTCCGCAGGATCTTTCTTGATCCAGTCCCCTCTCCGGGGGACGCCCTGCTGGCTGACCCGACCAGTTACCGGCTCACCCATGAAAGTGGCGACGGGAAGATCAACTTCCTTTTCGGCGGGGCTGGCGCGCAGATGCTGGAAAAGAGCTGTCGAGGCAAGGCCTCCTGGCGGGTCCGCTACTTCCAGTACCAGCCCATGACCGGAAAGCTGATTCCCGAGGGCATTGTGCTGGATGACGACCGGGCGGGGTACCGCCTGACGATTTGGATAGAAAGCGTGGAACAGAGCGATGAATAGGATCTTGCAGGAAATAGCAGCGGCCTCGGTCGGCGCGGTCACCACCGACGAAGCCGAAACCATCGAGGGACGTTATCTCTTCACACCCGACTTCTCCGGATTCGGCGGCCATTTCCCGGACCACCCCATTCTTCCCGCCATCGTTGAGGTGCTCATCGCAGTGTCACTGGTCGGCAGGCACGAAGGATCGAGACAGCGGCTGGTGGCGATCGATGACGCCAAGTTCCTCACCCCGGTCCTACCGGAGCAGGTCATAGTGGCCAGGTGCCGGCCGAAAACGGTGAAGGGGAAGCTCCTCTGGGACGCGCAGCTATCGGTGGAGGGCACCACGACGGCGACCATGCTGGTCGAACTGGAGCCGGCGGAGGAGCGTCAATGACCAAAGGTTATTTCAAGCTCCAGGAAGGTGCCCCTGCGCCTCTCCGGGCGATTGCGGAACGGACGGTACGGTTCGAGGAGGTTGATCCTCTCAACGTGGTCTGGCACGGACGCTATCCGAGTTACTTTGAGGATGCCCGCCAAGTCTTCGGGGATAAGTACGGCATCTCCTATATGGATCTCTATGAGCGTGACATCTTCACTCCCATCAAGAAGATGCACGTCGATTACTCCCGTCCCCTCCGCTTCCCGGACCGTTTCACCATCGAGGCGGTACTGCATTGGACCCCGGCGGCGCGGCTCGATTTCGAGTACATCATCAGGAACGAGGCAGGCGAGATCGCCACAACGGGATACACGGTGCAGATGATGGTCGACCGCCAGCTCAACACCCTCCTCCTCCCGCCGCCGTTCATAAGGGAATTCTTCGACAGGTGGAAAGAAGGAGCCTTCGCGGGGTAGGTATGAGCCTTTACCATTCACCATTCACCATTCACCATTCACGCCCTGTGATAACGGCCGCCCAGACGGTGACCGGGCTGGGACCGGACCTGGAGAGCCTCTGGCAGGGGACGCTGGCAGGGAAGACGGCGATCCGGCCGCTGGAGCGCTTCGACACCAGCCGGTACCTCTCTCCTGACGCATCGTGGATCGGCGGGCTCGATGGCAAGGATGGCCGCTCGGGCATCTATCCCCTTCTGGAGCGCCTTTTGGACGGCTTCGGACCGGTGCCTGCCGATGCAACCCTGATTACCGCCAGCACCAAGGGGTGCGTCGACCTGATGGAAAGGGTCAATTGCGGTGGTGCCGGCGATCCTGGCAACGTGCCGATGGCCGCGCTCCTCTCATGGCTGTCGACGAAATTCGGGTTAGCCTCCACCGGGATAAACATCAACGCGGCCTGCGCCTCATCGACCATCGCGGTGGCGCGGGGAGCGTCGATGATCGCGTCAGGGAGAAGCGAGGCGGTGCTGGTGGTCTGCATGGACCTGGTCAGCGAGTTCGTCTTTTCGGGATTCTCCGCGCTGCAGGCGCTTTCTCCGCAGCCCTGCCGCCCGTTCGACCGCAACCGCAATGGCCTCACCCTCGGGGAAGGCGCCGCCGCACTCCTTTTGATGAGCAGCGAGCGGGCGCGCCGAGAAGGCCGACCAGTCCTCGGCGTCGTAGCCGGCTGGGGCGCTGCCAACGATGCCACCCATATCACGGCTCCCGCCCGGGACGCCTGCGGCCTCATCCAGACGGTGAACCAGGCGCTTCAAAGGGCCGCGATCGAGCCCGACGACATCGCCGCCATCAGTGCCCACGGCACGGCGACGGTGTACAACGACCAGATGGAGCTGACCGCTTTCCGCTCCGTCTTCGGGGACCGTAAGCTCCCGATGAACTCCATCAAGGGCGCCATCGGCCACACCTTGGGCGCAGCCGGGGGGATCGAGATCGCGCTCGGGCTCAAATGCCTGGAGGCAAAGCTCCTTCCGCCGACCATCGGGATGCTCGATCCGGAAGAAGTCGGGGAAGGCCTTGTCAGCTCGTCTGCGCAACAGATAACCGGCTCCTGTCTTCTTAGCACCAATTCCGGCTTCGGGGGCGTCAACGCCGCCGTGGTACTGAGCCGGGGGGAGGGATGATGGAGGCTTACCTTACCGGCATAGGCTGGGTCACCGGGGACGGTATCGGCTGTGGCAGGGAGGGTGGCCGGTGCCGCTTCAGCGAGAAGCCCCTTCCGGCCCTGACGCGCAAGGACGTATTCCCGCAGCCCAACCAGCGCTTCGGCCGCATGTCAGAGTATGCAAAGGTGGGAATCGCTGCGATTGCCTTCGCCCTGCGAGACGCCGGCCTTGAAGCCTGGGAAACGAAGCGCCCCATCGGGGTGGTTGCCGCCAGCCAACTCGGCTGCCTCGCCACTGACGTGGACTATCACCAGACGGTGCTGGTCGACGGCGGCGGACTGGCCAGCCCGAACCTCTTTGCCTACACCCTGGCCAACTGTTTCCTGGGCGATGCCGCCATTCAGTTCGGGTTAACAGGCTCGTCCATCGCGATCAATGAGACGCGGGCAGGGTTGGACGCGTTGCGGGTCGCCCTGGAAGATCTGGCCATGGGTGAGTCACCGACGATGCTGGCTGGGATTTGCGACCTGCCTGCGCCGCACCCTTTCGAAGTGGAAGCGCTGCAGCCGGGTGCGGTTTTCCTGGTGCTCTCGTCAGAGCCGAATCCGGCGGTAGAGAGTTACGGCACCGTCACCCTGTCCGATGATGGCAGAGTCGTCTTTGGCATGTCGGAGATGGGAAGCATAATCGAATTGATCCAAGCCGCGCTATCGGGGAGGACCTGATCCTCCCGCTTTGAAAAAGGCCCTTTCATTCCTCCCCCTTCGTAAAAGGCATTTTCATTCCTCCCCCCTTTGAAAAAGGGGGGTCGGGGGGGATTTTACGGTGTTGGCGCCAGCTTAAAAATCCCCCTAAATCCCCCTTTTGCAAAGGGGGACTTCCCTTGCAAAGGGGGACTTTCAGATTAAGTAGCGGTACCAAGGTGATGCGGGGCAGGTTTCTCCATCCCCTTCATCCTGTCCATCCCTGTTAAACGCCTTTTTTTAAAGGAAGTTATACATGAACATGATCCTGATTTACCCGAGCTGGCCGAAGCTCGACCGCCAGACCGAGTTTCACCTCCCGCCCCACGGGCCGGTCGTTTTTGCCTCCTGCGTCCCTCCTGAGGTGGAGCTGACCTTCATCGACGAGAACCTGGAGCGGATCGACTTCGATACCCCCTACGACCTGGTCAGCATCTCCGTCATGCTCACCTGCCAACTCCCGCGCGCCTTCGAAATCGCTGTCGAGTACAGGAAGCGCGGAATTCCGGTCATCTTCGGCGGCATAGCCACCATGCTCCACGCCGAAGAGGTCGCCCTGCATGCCGACTCCGTCTTTCTCGGCGAGGCTGAAGGCCGTTTTGCCGCAGTGGTGGATGACTTCAAGGCGGGCCGCCTGAAAAAGCTCTACAACTACATGGACAACCCGCCGCACGAGAACCTTATCGGGACCGCGCGCAGGGAGATCCTCAACCGTGAGCTCTACAACTACCGCGGCGTGCAGATGCTCGACCTGGTCCATGCCTCCCGCGGCTGCAAGTTCGACTGCTTCCCCTGCTGCACCGGCTTCCTCGGCGGCAAGAGCTTCCGCCCCCGCCCCATC
Organism: Geomonas sp.; assembly: GCF_056994735.1. Taxonomy (NCBI): domain Bacteria; kingdom Pseudomonadati; phylum Thermodesulfobacteriota; class Desulfuromonadia; order Geobacterales; family Geobacteraceae; genus Geomonas; species Geomonas sp. The sequence continues at coordinate 7,220 of NZ_JBXKJL010000361.1, read as the reverse complement.
GACAAGGTGATCGAGGAGATGGAGGCGATCCAGAACAATCGACTCTTCATCGTGGACAACTCGCTCGCCCAGGACCGCCAGTGGCTGATCGATCTCTTCACCGCGATGGCGCCGCTGAAGAAGAAATGGGTCTCCCACCCGATCATGGACGACGACCAGATCCTCAAGCTCGCCGCCGATGCTGGGGCGTGGTACGTCTACCAAGCCGTCTTCGACACTTCCGACGTCATCCGCAACAGGATCAAGCGCCTCAAGGATCACGGCATCGGCATCGAGGGGACCATCCTGCTGGGGACCGACGAGCAGGATGAGGACTATATCAAGCGGCTGGTCGACTTCCTGATGGAGGTAGAGCTGGACGTGGCGGAATTCACCATCATGACGCCCTTCCCGCACTCCCCCTGCCGGACCCAGCTCGAGCGCGAGGGTCGGCTGTTGAGCAGCAACTGGAAGGACTATTCCGCCGACAAGGTGGTATTCCAGCCCAAGCGCATGACCCCGGAGAAGCTCCAGGAGATGTACCACTATGCCTGGGATACCTTCTACGCCGATGGCGGCCACCAGCTGAAGATGGGGAACCTGTTCCGGCAGGTGATCCAGCGCGAGATGGCGGATGACACCTACTACCGCTACAACCCGCGCCGGAAACGGACCTTCAACAAGGCTAAGTAACAACAAGTTTGCGCCCTTCGACAGGCTCAGGGCGAACGGATCTATAACGCCGCGGAATGCGTCCCCCTCTCCCTTGCAGTAACGGGGCGTCCCCCTCTCCCTTGCGGTAACGGCATCCCAACGTCCCCCCCTTGTCAAAGGGGGGACAGGGGGGATTTGCCTTTCGTGCTGCATCTATTGCAGGGCATGGAGAAGCCCTTCGACAGGCTCAGGGCGAACGGATGCAGATGGTTCAGTAGGATACCGGCCTGAACAAACCGGGGGAATTTCTTGAGCTGTGTGTAACCGTTCGTGCTGAGCCTGTCGAAGCACGCATTCTCCCTGGGTTTCGAGCTGCAGAAAATCGCATTGGAGCATGATGAAACGCATTCTGCTGGTCTCCTCGAACGTCACCACCGAGCCCTATCCGGTCTATCCGCTGGGCGTCGCGGTCATCTCGGCGGCACTTGCGGCCGAGGGGCACGAACTGGATCAGTTCGATTTCCTGGCGTCGGGAGAGTCCGAGGCGCAGCTGCGCGAGCGGGTGGCCGCGTTCGCGCCCGATTTCATCTGCATCTCGATCCGCAACCTCGACAACTGCGACTCTCTGAGCACCAGCACTTTTCCTGAGACGACCCGACGGCTGGTACAAATCGTCCGTGAAGGGTCGAGAGCGCCGGTTATCATCGGTGGGCCCGCCTTCTCCATCATGCCGGAGGAGATCCTCAACTACACCGGGGCTGACTACGGGATCATCGGCGAAGGGGAGCGCCTGCTCTGCGGCCTGGTTCGCGACTTGTCGCAGGGAATCAACCCTCCAAGACTCTTGCGAGGCGAGCGGCTGCTTGACGGCCACGAGATGGCTTCACCCCTTTACTCGAAGGAGCTGATCGGCTTCTACCTCGAAAAGAGCGGGATGATCAACCTGCAGACCAAGCGCGGCTGCCCGCACGCCTGCATCTACTGCAGCTATCCGACCCTGGAGGGGAGGAGCTTCCGCTGCAGGGACCCGCGGGCCGTCGTCGACGACCTGGAGCGTGCCAAGCTGGAGCACGGCGCGGAAAGCTTCTTCTTCACCGACTCGGTCTTCAACGACGCCAACGGCCACCACCTGGCGATTGCTGAAGAAATTGTCCGTCGGGAGCTAACGGTAAGCTGGTGCTGCTACATGCGCCCGCAAGGTGTGAGCAGGCAGGATCTCTCCCTGATGAAGCGGGCCGGCCTCCAGGCTGTCGAGCTTGGGACTGACGCAGCCACCGATACGACGCTTAGGTCACTGGGGAAGGGATTCTCGTTTCAGGACGCGCTGGAGGTGAACGAATCCTGCGTCGCCGAAAGAATTCCCTGCGCCCACTTCGTCATGTTTGGCGGTCCCGGGGAAACGATGGAAACGGTTGCCGAAGGGCTGAAGAACCTGCAGCAGTTGGATCATTCTGTAGTCTTCGCTTTTTCCGGAATCCGGATCCTGCCGGGGACGCCGCTGGTGGCGCTGGCAGTGCGGGACGGGATCATCGCTGAAGGCTCTGACCTGCGCGAGCCGGCCTACTACCTGTCGCCGGGCGTGGATGTGCCGGCGATGAACGAGATGATCGGCAAGGCGTTCAAGGGGAAGCGCGACAGGGTTTTCCCCCCTACGGAAGGGCAGAAGCGCCTGGCGATCATGCACCGCTTCGGTTACCGCGGTCTGCTGTGGGATACGCTGATCAGGTTCCCGAAGGACCCAGGAGCCTAGACGGCGGCTGATGGGCACACCTTCCCCCCGCATCCTCCCTCATGTCCCCCCTCCTTGAGGGAGGGGGCGAGGGGGTGGGGTAGGGTGCCATGGTGTGTGCTGGTGGCAAGGCTCACCAAGTCCTCGGGCATCTAAAACCCAATCCCCCCTGCCCCCCTTTTTCAAGGGAGGAGCTAAAGACAGCGGCGGAAGGGGATAGTCTAACTGAATGAAGATCGGCCGCTAGCTGCGATAAAGGACCTACGATGCTGAACAACAAGAAAATCCTCCTGGTGCATCCGCTGGGCTACCGCGCTGACGCGGCGGGACATGACATCTCACGCATCGCCAACATAATGCCCCCTCTGGGATTGGCCAGCATCGCCGCTTACCTGGAGCAGCGCGGGACGCATGCGGACATCATCGACTGCTACGCCCGCCCCGATTCCGACCGAGCCATACGCGATTACCTGCTGGCGGAAAAGCCGGCCTTCATCGGCCTTAGCTGCACGACCTCCAGCTTCCTCGACGGCATCCGCATCGCCCAGATGGCCCATCATGCCGTCCCCGGCATAAAGGCAGTCTTCGGAGGCCCGCACGTCTCGGCGCTCAAGGAACAGCTCTTCCCCAGCTTTCCCGACCTCGACATCACCGTCGTCGGAGAGGGCGAGGAGACCATGGCAGAGCTTATCGCCAAGGGGCTCGACGATCCCGCATCGGTGAAAGGGATCATCTATCGCAATGGGAACGAGGGCTGCTTCACCGGGTTCAGGGAAAAGGCGCTGGTGCTGGACGACCTCCCCTTCCCGGCCTACGAGAAGCTTGCTGGATACCCGCACTCCTACATGCTGCCGATCTTCAACTACCCGCAGACCCCGAACACCAGCTGCATTTCCAGCCGCGGCTGCCCCTACGCCTGCAGCTACTGCGACCGCTCCGTCTTCCGCCGCAGCTTCCGCTATAACTCGGCGGAATATCTGTACGAGCACCTTCGCTACCTGAGTGAGCGTTTCGGCATCCGGCACATCAACTTCTACGACGACCAGTTCACCTTCAATCGGAAGCGGGTCGAAGATTTCACGGGCATGATGATCGACCGGCCGCTCGGGATGACCTTCAACTGCGCCGTGCGCGCCGAACACATCGACCCCGAGCTGGTCACCCGGATGCGTAAGGCCGGATGCTGGATGATGAGCCTCGGCATCGAGACCGGCGACGAGGAACTCCTCGCCCAGCACCGCCAGAACGCCGACCTCGACCACCTGGCCCAGAAGATCCGCATGATCAAGGACGCGGGGCTGCGCACCAAGGGGCTCCTCATGATGGGCCTCCCGGGGGAGACGGAGGCAAGCATCCGTCGCTCGATGAAGTATGTCTTCTCGCTGCCGATCGACGACTTCAACCTGGCCAAGTTCACCCCTTTCCCCGGCTCGCCCATCTACGACAATATTCATGAGCTGGGGGAATTCGACGAGGATTGGGAAAAGATGGACTGCATGAACTTCCAGTTCATCACCAAGGGCATGACACGGGAGCGGCTGGAAGAGCTCTTCAACGAGTTCTACGCCACGCACTTCAAGCGCCCCAAGGTGCTCTGGGGTTATTTCGCCATGCTCTGGCGCTCACCCGACAGTTGGATCCGCTTCTTCAAGAACTTCGGCTCTTTTATCAAGTTCACCAAGACATCCAACAGGCTGATGGAGGAGAAGAAATAGCAGCTTTTCAATTGCGTGCTTCTACAAGCTCAGCACGAACAGGTACGTAGTTTGAAACCTTGAAAGATGGAGGTGTCATCTGTATTATGAGGCACCTTTTGACAGAAACCGAATTGACCCCTTCGACAAGCTCAGGGTGAACCCTTTGACGAAATCAGACTGAGCGGCCGTTCGTGCTGAGCCTGTCGAAACACGAAAAAAATTTGTTAGCAAGAAATGAACGAGCAGTCTGTCCGGGTGTGAAGGAGCCGTTGAAATGGAAACGAAAGAGAAGTTGAAAAACATTCTGATACAGGATCTCAACCTTGAAGAGCTGACGCCTGATGAGATCGAAGACGACGCACCGCTGTTCGGCGAGGGGCTGGGCCTGGACTCGCTCGACGCTGTCGAGCTCGTGGTGCTGGTGCAGAAGCATTTCGGGCTGGAGATAAAGGACATGGAAGAAGGCCGTACCGCCTTCCAGTCCGTCAACGCCCTCGCCGCCTATATCGACGGTCGCCTCGCGGCATGACGCACCCCTGGCCTGTCGCCATAACCGGTCTCGGATGCATCTGCGCCGCCGGTAACAGTGTCGATGCCTGCATGGAATCCCTCTATGGAGGCAGCCGCGCGCCGGTTCCACCGTCACGTTTCGGCAGCGACCACCCGACCCGCTACCCCGTCTTCGAGGTTCCCGATTTCACCGAGCCGCCGGAGTTGTTGAGGACCAGCGCCTTGGGCCTCCACGCAGCCAGGGAGGCTATCGCCGATGCAGGGCTCGATATCGAGACACTTGGCGCCCTGCGGGTCGGAGTCTGCGTTGGCACCACGGTCGGCAGCGCCATGAACAACGAAGCATTCTGCCGGGAGTATCGTGCCGGCAAGACTCCGGATCTCTTCCCGATAGAGCGGATCCTGCGCAGCAATCCCGCAGCCGTCATCGCCCGGGAATTCGGCTTCACCGGCCCCTGCCAGACCGTGGTCAACGCCTGCGCTTCAGGGACCGACGCGGTCGGCCTCGCCGCCTCGTGGATCAGGGGGGGGACATGTGATGTTGCCATTGCCGGCGGTGCCGACGAGTTGGGGAGGATCACCTACAACGGCTTCATCTCCCTCATGATAACCGACGAGTCCCCCTGCAGGCCTTTCGATCAAGGCCGCAAGGGTCTAAACCTCGGCGAGGGCGCCGGTATGCTGGTGCTCGAATCGGAAGCGGTGCAGGCACGGCGCGAGAAGAAGGCCCGCTCCTACGTCCTGGGATACGGGTCCGCCTGCGACGCCTACCACCTCACCGCTCCCAGGCCGGACGGAGAAGGCCTCCGCAGCGCCATCGCCGAGGCCCTTGCCTGCTGCGATATTCCCGCGGACGCAATCGCCTTCGTCAACGCCCACGGCACCGGCACTCCCGACAACGACCGGGTGGAAAGCAGGGTGCTGGCCGACCTCCTCCCCGGCGTCCCTTTCCTGTCTACCAAGGGCTACACGGGTCACACCCTCGGCGCTGCCGGCGGAATCGAGGCGGTTTTCACCGTAGCCTGCCTGGAGCGGGGGATGCTTCCAGGCAATGCCGGATTCAGCACACCCGATCCGGAGCTGGGGGGATCGCCGGTCGAGAAGTGCAGCGGCATTGAAGGAACAGTGGCGCTATCTGAGTCCTTGGCCTTTGGCGGGAACAACTCGGTGATCATACTCGGCAAAAGGGGCACGGAATGACTCGGATGCTGGTAAAAGGCATCGGTGTAAGCGGCGGCTTCGGTTGCGGCGTGGCCGAGTTGGCCGAGGCTTTGAGAAGCGGCACCAGCCAGATCTCCAGCCTTACCATTCCGGTGGCTGACGGGTCGGTGCAACTGCCGGCCTTCCGCGCTCAGACCGAGCGGCTGGAGGATTTCGCCGCGAGGCGGACCCTGAGGAGAATCGACCGCTACTCGAAGCTCAGCCTCCTCGGGGCGCACCTCGCGCTTCAGGACGGCGGCATGCTGGGCGCCGACCTCAGCCGCCTGGGCGTCATCGTGGCCAGCGGCTACGGAGCCACCGCAACCACCTTCGCCTTTCTCGATTCGATCATAGCCGACGGCGACATCTGCGCCTCCCCTACCCATTTCGCCAATTCGGTCCATAACTCCGCCGCCGCGAACATTTCTATCATGCTGGGCGCCAAGGGGCCGAGCCTGACGGTCAGCCAGTTCGAAATGTCCGTCCCTTCAGCTCTGACAACTGCGGATCGGTGGCTTGAGGAGGGGAGAGTCGACGCCGTCCTGCTGGGAGCCGTCGATGAGCTCTCGGACCTGATCGGATACCTGTGGTACCGTCAGCATGGCCCGGTCCAGGAGCGGATCGTTTCTCCTCTCTCCTTCGATCAGGAAAGTTCCGTTTTGGGCGAAGGCGCGGCGTTCCTGCTGCTGACGCGGGGAGAGAGCGGCGAAGGCTATTGCGCCATAGACTCCGTAGACATGGGATGTCTTTATGGCTCGAAGTTATCGATTCCTTCGGATGCGCTGCTCGTTCTCGGTGCCGATGGCAGAAGGGATCTTGGTAGTCGCTACCGTGCCGCCATCCCGGATGGATCGCGTGTCGCCTGTTATGCCCCTCTGTACGGCACGACACCTGCGGCAGCAGGTTTTGATCTCGCCTGTGCGGCGCTGGTTCTGCAGCAAGGGAAGGCCTTCCCACTGGCAGGCGCTGCCGGATGTGACCTTCAAGGCAAGCCGGTTTCTCTTGAGACGGAGCGTATCTGTGCGCTGAGGTTCGCCGGCAATAGCGATTACGCCAAGATAAAACTGTCCCGCTTGTAGGAGCGCCCTTCCGGGCGCGAACCTTCGCGGCAGAAACCGCCGGAGAGAGGATGCACGCGTTACGAAACGATCAAGCTACATGACTGCGCGCATCCTCTTTCAGACGATAATGTCGGGCCTGCTTCTTGGACTTCTGGCACCGCCGTGCCTTGCCTCAACGGCCGCGCCGGTAGCCGTATCGGCACCGTCGACTGTCTCAGATGCTGGCGCCAGTAATACCCAAGCCGTTGCGGAAGAGATATCGCTGCCGAACCAGTACGCCCTGTCGGCGGAGTATGGCTACGCCTTCGACCCGAGGCGTGACATCAGCTTCATGATGGCCAGATTTTCCGCCGTTTATGACTACGGCACCGTTTGGCGCCAGGATCGCCC
>NZ_JBXKJL010000360.1:0-2069 GCF_056994735.1 Geomonas sp. | reverse complement strand
GTTGAGCAACCTACTGCAAAACCTACAATTGAGGAATACAAGAAAGCTGATGTAACTTTGGAAGAAATTATTGGCACACTTCCACAAGAGATTGAAGATGCTATTAAGTTAGACAAGATTAATAAGGCTAGTGCTGATTTGAAGCAAGCGAAGATACAAAAACTACTTAAAGAATATACTCAAGCTATGGAGAATGATGCAGAGTTTGAAAGGTTTGCTAGAAGTGTATGGGGTGATGAAAAGTTAAGTAAGGTTATTAAAGAGCACACCACCACCCTTAGTGTTATTCAGAAATTAGATTTGCTTGACGAAGATATACGTGATATTGTGTATGACATTCGTTCCAAATTTAAGAAAGCAGGTATTGTAGAATCTCAAACTGGACTTCTTGACAATATGTATTTAGAAGGTTATGCATCCCACATCCTTACACCTGAAGCCAAAGCTTATATTGATAGTCTTAATCCAAAACAACTTGCAGACTTAGGACTTACAAAACCTAGCAATAATTTTAGTTATAGCAGAATATATCAAGTTGGTACTGTTATGCCTGATGGCTATAAACTACGTTTTGGTACTGTAGCTGAAATCAATCAACACTTGAATTTTAAAGAGTATGATTTTTTTGTCCATGAGATAGCTGACATATACCTAGCACGTATGCAGAAGCACTACAAGCTGATGTATGATGATGGCATGGTTAAAGACATTACTGGTAAGTTCGGTAAGCAATTAAAGCCAGGTGATGCACTTGAAGCTAATCACTCACTTATATTCTCTACCTCTGATGTGAAGAAACTTTTAAAAGGTAAGACAGAAGCTACACGATTCAAGATACTGAAAAGTTATGGCATCACTCAAGAAGAATTAGACAAGTTAGGTAATTCTTTTGGATATGTAAATGAAAAATATTTAGACAATATACTAAAGGATAGATTTGTTAAGATTCATCAAGTTCCTAGTGTAATACTTGATAAATACAAAGCACTTACTACTGCACAAGTTGCAGAGGATGTTAATGGATTACTTGGAGCATATGATAAATTCCTTTATACCTATAAGGTTATGGCTACTGCGTTAAGACCTGCGTTCCACGTGAACAACGCTAGAGGTAATGCTTTTAACAACTACCTTGATATTGGTACTAAAGTATTTAATCCTAGACTTAATAATTTAACTATAGGCATACTTAGAGGCAAAGATGGTATTGTCGTTTTGGGTGGTACAGAATATACTCTAAAGCAAATCAAGAGAGAAGCTGAAAAGTTGGATGTAATAGGCAAAGGTTTCTTCGGCTATGATATTAAAAAGAACATTGCACGTGATGCAGAAAAGGTAGCTACAGAGAAAGGTATTATAGGCAAAACAGTAGATGCTAGTATGAAAGTTGGTAGCACCGTTGAGGAACATGGTAGGCTTATGAATTTCGTTGCTAACTTAGACAATGGCAAGAGTTTTGCACATTCAGCAGAACATGTTAATGAGTTCCTATTCAACTATGATGATATAACCAAATTTGAACATCAAGTAATGCGTAGGATATTCCCATTCTACACATGGATGCGTAAGAACAGCGTACTTCAACTTGAGCAGATGTTTACAAACCCTAAGAAATATATGCCTATTGCAAAGGCTGTAAATGAGATTAAAGATATGACTAGTGAGGAAGACAGAGTTGATAAAAGTAAATTACCTGGCTTTGCACAAGATTGGATTCAACTACCCTTTACAGTAACTAACGAGAAAGGACAGAAAGAAATACTTATGTGGAGTAATTCAATGCCATACCTAGATATAAACCGTATTCCTGATTTGTTTCATCCTAGTACAATTCCTGGTGCAGTTGCACCTCAATTAAGCCCTGCATTAAAAGTACCACTTGAATTAGGAACTAATAATAACTTCTACTTGCAGACTAAGATTGATAAAGGAGCAAAAGTATTAGACCCTACTGGAACTGTTGAAGTATCACCACAATTAGCTTACTTGTTGCAACAAGTACCACAAATTTCCGAACCTGCATCTAATATACGTAAGACAGGTATAGATAGACTTATTGGAATGATGGA
>NZ_JBXKJL010000359.1:0-7421 GCF_056994735.1 Geomonas sp. | reverse complement strand
ACTCAAACTCCTGTAGCAAAAGTAGCTAAAGCTTCTTCTAATAACGGAGTTAGTTCTTATTTAAAGAATGAATATAACAAAACAGCATTGAGTTCTATTCTAAATAAAATCAAATCAATATTTTAAGGTGGTGTTTAAATGGGCAAGTACGACAATCTGCTTAATGAAGAACTTAATAAGATAACCGGCAACAAGCCTACAAGTGTTAAATCTTCAAGTAGATATGATGATTTGTACAATGAAGAGCTTGGTAAGATAACCTCCGGCAAAGTTAAAAGCAGTTATAAAAATTACACTTATAATAAAGACGCATATATAAAACAAAAGAATAACGAAACAATACAAGGTCTTGAAAGTAATCTGTTAAGCAATGGTGTTAATGTACCTCTGCCAGATGAAGAACTTAAACCTAAACGTAATTGGTTTGAAAAGTACATAGGCGACCCTATATCTGCTCTAGGGTATGCTGCTAATAGAGGTATTAAAAACGCTGTAGATGAAAATGCAAATACAAGTGTATTGCAAGGTATTAAAGAAGGATTTGGTGCAGGCTTTAAAGATGAAAATGCCAACATGAGGACTTCCTTTAGTGAAGTTCTCCAAACTCTTTTAAACAATAGCAATGATGGAGTTAGAAACACTACAGCAGTAGTTAATAACGTTTTAAATCCTTTTGCATGGAAAGATGCCATAGAAGGAAAAGGAGCAGTTGAAACAGCCAAGGACCATACAGGACTTACTGGCTTTCTTGGTGACGCTCTCTTAGACCCTGCTAACTTGATTGGTGGATTAGGAGGTGCTTCCAAGGTACTCTCCAAAGGCTCTAAAGTTCTTAATGGTGCTGATACTATAGGAGACGTATCAAAGGCTACAGATGTGCTTAAATCAATGGGTAACGCAGGAGATTTAACTAAGGAAGCAGAATACCTAGCTAAGAAAACAAGCAAGGCATTGGGCTTTATAGACGATTATAAAGGCATTACATTAGGTACAAATAAACACAATATAACTATACCGGGGTTATCAGCTAAGAATTTAGGCAAGGTAGCAGACACTCTTCCTGTTAGAGTGGTTAGAAACATAGGTGGCATGATTGGTGAAACTAAACTAGCAAAAGATATAAGCTCTAAGTTTGGCGGCAAGTATCACAAGCTTATGGAATATGCAAAGACAAATCCAGACGAAGCAATGAAAACAGTTGCATACATAGATGAATACAAGAAGTCTTTAAATAATGAAATGGCAGAAAAGCTTAAACATATAAAAACTACAGAAGAAGCACAGAAGGTTGTTAAAGGTTACGAAGCAGAAATAACTAAAGCAATGGAAACTAAAAACATTGTAGATGAAATAACCCAAGTGTTTACAGTTCCGAGTGAAGCAAGAAGTGAAGCTATGGTTAAGTTCAGACAAAAGGGTGAAGCTAAAAGAGCAGAAATAGAACTGCAGCTTAAAGCACTTAATGATGAAGCAGCAGCTACTACCGATTTGTCTAAGAGATTAGAACTTCAAAAGCAGTACGAAGACCTTTCTGATTTGAATAAAACTACAGAAGCTTCCATAGGTATGAGCGATGAAGAACTTGAAGCCATATACAAAAGACAGGTTGAGATAACAAAGAAGGAAGGAAGAGCAGTAGACAGCCAATTCGATAAGGTAGAGCCTGTAAAAGAAATTAAGCCTGTTGAAACGCCAAAACAAGAAGTAATAAAATCTAAAGATAAAAGCATGAGCTTTTCAGAACTTACAAAGAAAGAAGACTTATCTAAACTAAGTGAAGCTGAAAGAAATGCTAAAGAACTTAGAGATTTAAAATGGAGTGTTAATCCTACAAACAAATACAGCAAAGCTCCACTAGACAAACATGAAGGAATAAATAAACGTATAAAAGAACTTGAGGAAATAGCAAGTAAAGAAAAGAATACTTCAAAACCTAAAACAGCAGAAGAGCCTAAGAAACTTACACAGGAAGAAAGAGATAAACTTGTACCAATTGATAAAGAAGTAGAAGTAGTTAAACCAACTGTAGACACAAAGCTTGAAGAAACCTACAAGAAGTTAGGAGATAAAAAGCTTAACGACCTTACTGATGAAAAGTACAATGAGCTTGTAAACAAACATATAGAAGCAAAATTACCTTTAGATGAAGAGATTAAAAACAGATACAAGTCTATGAACAAATGGGAAGCCGATGAAGAGATAAAGTTTCTTAATAATAAAATGGCTAATAGACGTAAGATGAACACAGAACACACTGTAACAAACAAAGCAGGAAAGAAGTTACAAGGTGTAATAGACTACATCAATGAACTGTCAGAAAAAGCTAAAGTTAAACCTAGATTTGACCTTGAAAGTGAAGACTTCTATGAAGCTAATATTGGCTTTAGAAACATTGAAAAGGCTAGAATGGAAAGAAAGCTATTTGAAAAAGGCAAGAAGTTATATGCTTCCACTGGTGAAGTCACAGATAGAATGGCAGAAAGTCTAACAGACGCTCTTACAAACTCTTTTAAAGATTCTAAATGGATTGGAGAAGCAGGAGACGACCTTACAAGAGATTTAAAGTTCCTTACTAAAAGAGAATTTGATACAGTATGGGATAGCGTAAAGAAAGCTAACAATAAACCCTATGAAAGCAAGAAGTTTAAAAACTTTAGCTCTTTTAATGATGATGAAAAGGTTATAGGAAAGAACGAAGCTATAACAGGCAAGAACAGAGACAATTGGATAGATGACATGAGTGCCAAGAAAGATGACAATGAAGAGAATATATTCGATTATACTAAACGTCTTATGGAAACAGAAGATGGAGAACTTGCCAATATGCCAGACACTCTTGTGCATGGAATAATAGAAAGAGACTTGGATAAAGCTGTTGATGATTTGGATATTAAAGAAGCAGCTAAAGAATTTAACGAAGCAAGAGCAAAGGCTTTACCTCTTACAGACAAGCAGCTAAATGCAATAAGCTACAATGTAAGACAAGTTAAATGGTACAGACCGGAAGTATATAAACAACTTAGAGAAACAATGGGTGGAAGTTTTAGAAACATAAAGTCTCGTTATGATGCAAGACAGTTCTTTGATAAGCTTAAAGAAATATCAGATAATTTTGGTACTAAGGCTCTTGATGTTAAGGCAGAAACAAAATATAGAAAAGAACTTGTAGACCTAGCAAATAGAGTTATAAAAGAAAACACAGATGAAGCAGGAAAGAAGAATGCACAAACCATACTTGATTTATTCTCTAAAGGAAAGGTATCTAATTACAACCAATATGCTAGAGTTAAGGACGGACTTAATGCTTATGTAACAAAAGAAACCTTTGAAAAGGCTGTAAAGGAAACAAGAGCAAGTGAAGATGTAACAAAAGCATATAAGGCATTAGAAACCACTCCTGTAGAAGCTATAAAAGAAACTGTTAAAGACCCTGTAGTGGCTGTTCAGATGGTGCAGACTAAAACTGCCGTAGACACTATAAGCAATGCTATAGAAGAACTAAAGAAAGTTAAGGACTTAAAGGTTAGTCAGCTTGAAGCAGAATATAAAAGACTTAATAATCTTCTTAACGATGAACAGTTATTTGAAGCTCACTTTGATAAACAGTTTGGAAACAAGTATCCTAAGTATGTAGAGCAGATGAAGACTACCTACAAAGTAACTGGAGGACAATTCGATAAGTTACCTACTGATGTTAAAGCTGTAGCAGAGCACTTCCAAAATGAGTTTAAGAAGTATGGTATAGAAGAAGGTATAATAACACAGGAAGAAGCAGATGGTTTATATAACTATGTAGCTCACATGCAAAGTCCGGAAGGAAAGAAGTATTTTGATTCTGTAGAAACAAACTCTAGCGTTAAGAATCCTATAAATAAGAATGCTATAGAAAGAACAGCCTTTCCTAAAGATTGGACAATAGAAAAGATAAATGAGTTCATGCTTGAGAAGCATAGTGTAAAGAATTACATGGAAGACCAAATATCCCGTATCTACTTGCAGCGTTCTCTTGCTCACAACAAATACATGTTTGAAAAGAAGAGAGTAGACAACTTCATAGAAACCTTCGGTACAAAGTATGACTTTAATAACAGGCCGGCAAAAGGTGATAAAGAAGGCTGGGCTAAATACATGGAAATGGTAAACGACTTTCAATCAAAGAAAGGAAACGGCTACAGCATTGTAACACTTGATGAAGCCTATTCTCCTATAGATGTAACAACTCTTGAAGGAAAGTCTCTTGAAGATGCTTTAAACCACAATATAAATTCTAGTCCTTTTGTACAGATAGACCCTAAAGATATTAAGGAAGAAAAGTTCTATGAGAATGTAAAACAACCACTATATGTTGTACCTTCTGATATGCACAAGGAATACCTTGATGTAATGAAAGGTCAATATGAGCAGCAGGCAGGAACGCTTAAAGGAATGTACACAAAGTTTGTTAACCTATGGAAAGCACAAGCGTTATTCAGTACCTCTTATCATGTTAACAATATGCAAGGTAATATGTTTAACGGTTATCTTAATGTTGGAAGCAAAATATTTAATCCAAAATACAACTCTTATTCTTCTATAGCACTTATGGCTAAGAACAGTAAAGCTATGGGAGATAAAGTGTTCCTTGGCAGAAGAGCCAGTGAATGGCTTGATATAGCAAAAGAGTACGGAGTGTTAGGACATACTCAAACAGATGTGGATATGGTTGCTTTTAGAAATGGTTTAACAGATGTGCTTAAAGAAACTAAAAGTCCTTTAAAGAAGTTTGCAAGTAAGATTAATCCTCTTAATGTGTCTCACGATGCAGGAAATATAATAGAAGAACAGGCTAGACTTACTAACTTCTTTATACACATAGCAGATGGAAAGACACCTCAAGAAGCTTCTGACATGGTTAATAAATTTCTCTTTGACTACTCTGATTTGTCGCAGTTCGAGCAGAACACAATGAAGAACATAATGCCATTTTATACATGGTTTAGGAAGAACTTACCTCTTCAAGTATCTCAACTGTTTGAACAACCTACAAAATATGGTAGAATATACAAAGGACAGAAATCTGTATCTAAAAAAGAAAGTGAAGACCAAAAGAAGTACAAGCCAGAGTATCTTGAAAACTCTATACATCTTGGAGAAGGAAAGTATGCTAAATTAAATCTGCCTTACGAAGACCTTAAAAAAGCAACATCGGTTAATGATTTAGTTAGCGGTACTAATCCCTTTGCAAAACTTGCTGTAGAACTTATAACCAACAAGAATCTTTACTATAATAGTCCTATAGCAAAGCAAGATGGTGAAATGGTTAAAGCTCCATTATACCTAGAGCCTTTTGCAAAGAACACACCGAACGGAAAGATGATAGATGCAAAGCTTAAATATGCTTTAGACAGTCTCCTTCCTGCTGTGAAGAACACCTCCAATGCTGTTAACACTAAAGTATTAGGTAAAGGTACAGAAGCAGAAGCAAGTAGAGCAGATGGTTTTCTTAAAGGAGTTAAAGTACAGGAGCCGGACTTTGAACAATTAAAGCAACAAGCTGTATTTTACTACATTAAGAAACTTACAGATGCCGAAACAAATGCTAAGAAGGAAGGAAAGATAACAAAGACAGCAGAACAGATACAGAAACAAAAGGAAAGCGACAAACAGTATCAAAAGATAAAAGACATATATGAAAACAATTATGTCATAAAGAAGAAAAAATAAGAGGGGTTAATCCCCCTCTACCATGAGGTGCATAATGGTAGATAAAGGTGTAGAAAGAGATTTGGTTGTAATGTATGATGACCATGAAAAAAGAATACAAGTATTAGAGGTGAAAGAAGCTGTGCTAGGAACTAAACTTGATTTAACAAATAAGCTCCTTGGAGGTATTTTAGTTATACTAGCAACAGCAGTTGTTGGTTTGCTCTTTGAAGTTATTAAAGCAGGAGGTGTTAAGTAATGGAGATTAAAGAAGTACATTTAGGTTTTAATGGTGGATTCTCTAATGTTAATAAACCAGACACTATAATACTTCATCATGCAGCAGCACAAAATTGCAGCATATTTGACATACATAAATGGCATATAGTAAGAGGTTTTATTGGCATCGGATACCACTTTTTTTGCGACAAGGAAGGTAATATATACAGAGGTAGACCAGAGAAAGCTATAGGTGCTCATGCAGAAGGACACAATACAGACAGTTTGGGTATATGCTGTGAAGGTAACTTTGAAATAGACACTATGTCTGCAATTCAAAAGGAAGCTCTTATATGGTTAATCAAGGATATAAAAACTAGACATAATATTAAAGCAGTAAAGAAACATAAAGATGTTAAGCCTACTGCTTGTCCAGGTAAGAACTATCCATTTAATGAAATTATAGATGGAGTTAATTATGTAAAGCCTGTAGTAAAGGAAGTTAAGAAGTATGGAATTGTTACAGCAAGTGTTCTTAATGTAAGAGATGGCAGCTCTACAAAACATAAAATAATTGGAAAGCTTAAAAAAGGAGATAAAGTTAAAATAGGTTATATAGAAGGTAATTGGTATAACATTTATTTTGGAGAGCATGGTGGATTTGTTAATAAAAACTATGTAAAAGAGGTGTAATATGAAATTAGAAAACTATAAAAAGAAATCTGTATGGGTAGCTGTAATATCTTTTAGTGTACTACTTGGTAAGACTTATGGACTATTTGAAGTTCCAGAGAACTTTAATACATTAGTTGATATGGGTCTTACAATTCTAACTATGGTAGGTATTATAGTAGAGTAATGAAAAGAACGTATTAGTTTTAACTCTTAATGAGTTCTAATACGTTCTTTTTCCTTTAGTATAAATACTTTTCTTATGGCTCTTTGCTAGTAAATGAGTATTAATGCTTAACATGTTGTCTTTTATAGTATAGCCACAAATCAAAAGTATTATACATAATTTATATAAAGATTGGCTAAAGCCAATCGAGCTGTTGAAAAGACACAGCTCAATGATAAAAGATTTAAAAGATAGAATACATATTTGCTTTAAGAGATGTACTCGGCTACGCCGGTAATACGTATAGAATAAAAAAAGAATAAATAAATTATACTTTCTGATTTGTTATCTTTTAAATTCTTTTAGTTTCAACAAGACCGAGCGTAGCGAGGTTCTTGTTAGCATTGTTTCTAGGAGCGAAGCGAACTTAGAAACAATAGCTTAGTACGTAAAGCCAACGTGCTTTTAAGCAGTTCTTGTGCATCGGCGTCTCTACGTTCCTCGTTACTCGTCTCTTCGTTGATTATGGGTTTAGTATAGCATAGCTTGTCAATAGAACACAAGGAGAACACTGAATTGTTAACAAAGAATTAACATTATGTTCGTGTCTGTTCGTACGTACATACATTCTGTTACATAAAAAGAACACGTAGAATGGGGTACTACGTGCTCTGTAACAAGG
>NZ_JBXKJL010000358.1:0-19232 GCF_056994735.1 Geomonas sp. | reverse complement strand
AGGAAGATCGACTACCGATCTCAAGCCTACCTCTCTCTCCTCGAGCAGCTTCTTATCAACCGTTGGTACCAGGAAGAGGAAATTGGCAGCAGTGATAATGACAAGTGATACCAGCGATATTGCCATCACTTTTGTTCCAATCGTCCAGTCTCTAATTCGTAAGATCTTCACATTCGACTCCTTTTACCTGCGGAATTCTTCTATGTATCAGCAATCGGCACTGCAGACACAAGCGTCCTTTTGATGATAGCTCTCAGCTCCTAGTGATGAGGTGGCCTATATGTTGATGCCGGCAGCGGGGGAGTGGTCCAGGCAGGATCTATTTGCTCCGCGCAGAAAACCGGGAATTGCAGACGAAAGAGAAGCATCACGAGGGAATGAAGGAGGAAAATGCTCTGAGGGATTTATCGATAAATTGCCGGGAAACTTTAGGGAAAATTTTCCCGTGGTTTATGTGACAATTTGGTTGGGTTGGATGATTGGATGTGACTAATCTTGAGTCGGCTGTATGTCCCACTTTTGTCACCCCCAGCCAAGAAAATGCCAGAGGCATCGGCTTAGAGAAGGGAGAAGCGGTATATGAAAAGCAGGGGGGGCAAAGTCGCTAAAATCCTTTGACTTGCGGAGGGACATGACATAACCTGCATTACCCTCGTCTCATGACCTCCCGTTACAGGGAACGGGACATGTGATGCGCGTAAGACTTGGATCTCGGACGAAGTTAGGAACGGCATGAACAACTACCTCAGCTATCTCTTCACTTTCAATATCTTCCTGATTTTCGTAGACGCCACTATCGGCTATCACGCCGCGCCGATCCTCGTGCGGCTGGGGGGCAACGACGATGCCACCACTGAGTCGGCCACGCGCGGGGTGCGGATCCTTCTTGCCGCGGTCGTCGCGTTGTACATGTTCTTCAACTGCCTTGCTTTCTTCGAGGTAAAGCCTTTGCTCCTTATGCTGGTAACCGGTGTGATCGTGGTCGATATAGGCGCCCAGATCGTTCTGAGTATAAAGATGGGAAGACGGAAGGAACAATGACTGACACCTGTGCATAACTTCAGGGGAGCCAGCCGATGGAAAAGCGCTATCTGACACCTGCCGAAACTGTGAGGGCCGTCGTTGACAACGGCAAGCGGGTGCTGACACAGTCCCGCCTGCGCACCCTTGTGCTGAGTCTTTTGGCCGGCTTCTACATTGCTTTCGGCGCACAGCTGACAACGGTGCTGACCCAGGATGCGGCGGCCTTTGTCGGCAAGGGCATCGCGGCACTGCTGGGAGGCAGCGTCTTCTCCCTTGGACTCATGCTGGTGGTTATCTGCGGCGCCGAGCTCTTCACCGGTAACAGTCTCCTGACCAGTTCCGCCCTCCACGGGGAAATCCCCTGGGGGAAGCTACTCGAGAACTGGGCCATCGTCATTCTCGGCAACCTCGCCGGATCCCTTTTCTTCGCCGGCCTCATGTTCGAGTCGAGGCTGTGGATGAATGGCAACCTCGCCGAACACGCCATCAAGATCGCCACGGCCAAATGCCAGCTCCCGTTCATGGTGGCGCTGGTCCGCGGCATCCTCTGCAACTGGCTGGTCTGCCTCGCCGTCTTCATGGCCACGGCCGCCCGCGACGTCGCCGGCAAAATGCTCGCCTGTTACGTCCCCATCATGGCCTTCGTCGCCAGCGGCTTCGAGCACTCCATCGCCAACATGTACTTCATTCCGACGGGGCTGCTCCTCTCCACCGAATTTGGCCGCACCGTGCCCGGACTCTCCTGGACCACCTTCTTCGCAGGCAATCTTCTGCCGGTAATCCTCGGCAACGTCCTGGGCGGGGTGATCTTCGTAGCCTCGGCATACTGGTACGTCCACCTCAAGGACCAGTCGCGCAGCCCCTGCTCATGACCTGAGGATATGGCTCAATTATTCGCTTTGACATCGTCTGGACGTTATTGGCTTGGGGCTGTCGGTGCCTTCTACGTCGTTGCCAGTGTGGCAGCCTTCTCCGTCTACGCCTTCGACAAATCCGCCGCGCGGGGAGGGCGATGGAGAGTCCGGGAGAGTACCCTCCATCTACTCGGCCTCATCGGTGGCTGGCCCGGAGCTTTCCTTGCCCAGAGAGTGTTGCACCACAAGTCGAGGAAGCTGCCATTCCAGGTGCTGTTCTGGATCACGGCAACCGCGAACTGTGCTTTGCTGATCTGGCTGACCCGTCATTTCTCTTGATTCCGCCAAGGAGAAGTTCACTTCCATGACACGTATTACGATCTTGCTGGGGCTGGCTTTCCTGGCGATTCTCCTGGGATGCGTGGTGCTGCAGCGGAAGCTCCTGTATTACCCGACGCATCACCACGAGTCGAACGGTCTCACCGAGTGGCGGAACGAGGGGCGTCCGATCGGCTATGCCCGTGAGGTCCCTTCCCCCCGAAACGTGTGGCTGATGCTCCATGGAAATGCGGGGCAGGCGAGCGACCGGGCCTACGCCCTCCCTTCCTTTTCAAAGCACGACTCCGTCTACATCCTGGAGTACCCCGGCTACGGCGACCGGCCGGGCCACCCCTCGAAGTCCGCCTTCAATGCCGCAGCCCAGGAGGCGTATCTCCTGCTGAGATCGAGGTTCCCGAAGATCCCGGTATGCGTGGTGGGGGAGTCGATCGGCAGCGGCCCGGCCTCGGTGCTGGCTGGGACCACGCCTCCGCCGGACAAAATCGTGCTCATCACCCCCTTCGATACTCTTGCCCGGGTAGCGGGTCACCACTTCCCCTACCTGCCTGCCAAGCTCGTGCTGAGAGATAACTGGAACAACATAAAAGCGTTGAAAGATTATCGGGGACCGCTGGAGATCTTTGCCGCCCGTGAGGATAACATCATACCGATGGCCTACGCCAAGGCGCTGGCGGAGAGCAAACCATCGGCGAAGCTCCATCTCATCGAGGGCGGGCATAACGACTGGTCGGTCGGTGGGCGGGTGGAAATCAGGAACCCGTGAAGGGGAGGGGAGAAGCCTTACAACAGGGAACCCTGGAAGGGGGCACGCAATAACAACAGCAAAGGCGGCCAGCAAATGGCCGCCTTTGTTTATACGGCTTTCCCCCGTTCGGCTACTCCTCCCCACGGAGGGAGGGCTGGGAGTTGTGTAGATGCGTCTGCGAAGGCGGAGGGATTACCTTCCGGGGATGGTGATGCAGAGGCAGTCGGCCTCGGCGTAGGTCGTCTCGCCGCAGAAGATACGGCCATGGACCATGACCTTGCGCCCCTCCGCGGAGACCACCCGGCTCTCCAGCGTGACTACCCTCTCCAGAGGGAGCATGTTGCGGAAGCTGACGTTGAGGTTGCCGACCACGATCGGGTAACCCGCTGCCCAGGCAGCGAGTCCGAGAGCCTCGTCCATCACCGCGGCTACCGCGCCGCCATGGGCGTGGCCTGGAGGGCCGCCGGTCTCGGGTCCGAACCAGATCCGGGCGTGTAGGTGCTGCTCGCTGTCCCGGAAATAGCGGGCGCGGAAGCGATTCCCTTCCGGATCACCGGAGACAAAGCGCAGGGATTCACCGACCAGCGAAGGGGCATCGAAAGCGATCCAGCCTTCCTCGCCGCTCAAGTCAACCGGCGGGCAGGTGGCTGTACATAGTTTTGCAACGGCTGTCTTTGACACGGTTCTCTCTCCTTCGGATCTTACGTAAACTGCAACGAGGCCTTACCGTATCAGACTTTGCTCTGGAAATAAAGACCCCTGCCGCCGAAAATGCTGACACAGGGAAAATTTTCTCCTAGAATGTGTGCATCTTTTTGAGGAGGGTAGAAAGTTGATTGATCTCATAAGAAAGCGTCGCAGCATCCGAGCCTACACCGATACACCCATTGACAGAGAGACGATAGACCTGCTTGTCGAAGTCCTGCTACGGGCGCCGTCGTCCCGCGGGATCAACCCGTGGGAATTCGTCGTGGTCGATGATCGGGAACTGCTGGGGCAACTCTCCACCGCCAAACAGCACGGCTCGGCCTTTCTCAAAGGCGCAGCTGTCGGTGTCGTGATCTGCGCCGACAGCACCAAGAGTGACGTCTGGGTCGAGGACTGTTCGATCGCGGCGATCCTGCTGCAGATGGCTGCCCAGTCCCTGGGGCTTGGGAGTTGCTGGATCCAGATTCGCAACCGCCAGCAAAACGCCGACACCACCTCGGAGGAGTTCATCCAGAAGCTGCTGGGTCTCCCCGAGCATCTCAAGGTCGAGTGCATGATAGCCCTCGGCCATCCCGGCCAGAAGAGGCCCCCCCTCTCCGCCGACCAGCTTCAGCACGCCAAGGTTAATCATAACCGCTACGGCGCACCCTTGACCTGACGTCACGCCCCACCAGTCCTGCGGCGCGCCCTTGACCGCAACCTCGCCTCCTGCAAGTCCCCCCTCCCATGTAGGGGGCGAGGGGGGGCGGCTGCTCAGGCTCCCTTTGTCAAACGGAGCTATGTCCAAAACAAAGGTACTGCAACACCATAGGACCTTCCCCCTTTGGAAAAGGGGGATCGAGTGGGATTTTGCCAGCTCAAACAAACCAAATCCCCCCTTCCCCCGGTCAAGGGGGGGAAAGGCAGCAAGGGCGGCTCTCTCAATGGCGCCGGACCAGCCCCCGCCTGAGCCGCCTCCTTTCCGCCAAATTGTTGGTCGTGACAGATTCCCTGTCAGAAAAAAGTACAGCAACTGTGCACCGATTGAACTAACTCCCCCATCGTCTCTTCCTAATTCCCCGCCTGCTCCTTTTGTTAGCTTGGGCCGAGACTTGCACTGCAGAGCCTCCATTACCAGGTTAACCTCCTCGCTCCCCTCAACCTGCCGCCAAGCTGATTCTTCCAGTTCCCGAAGAGTTAGGCGTCCCTCAATCCGCAACAGAGAAGTACAGCAAGGAGAAAGAAGATGCGGAAAACACCATTTGCCTCGGCCCTGCTGGTGTGTGCAATGTTACTCCTTTGTGGAGCGCAGGCATTTGCCGGCACGAACCGTTTCATCGACGACAATGACACCGTGGTGCTTCATGGGAACACCCACCCGGTGGCGCGGTCACGGGCCCTGGCGCAGGTTGGTCTCGCGTCTACCACCTTGCCGATGGAACACATGATCATGTCGCTGCAGATTCCGGCCTCGAAGCAGTCGGCGCTGCAGAAATTCCTGAAGGAGCAGAAGGATCCCTCCTCCGCCAATTATCACCACTGGCTGACCCCTGAGGAGTTCGGCGCCAAGTACGGCCCGGCCCCCGAGGATGTGACCGCGGTGACAGGGTGGCTCACCTCCCACGGTTTCAGGGTCGACGAGATCTCGAAGAGCCGGACCTGGATCAACTTCTCCGGGAATGTCTCGAAGGTGGAGCAGACCTTCAAGACCCAGATCAGGAAGGTGCAGCTCGGGGACAGGATCTACCACGCCAATGCCAGCGATCCGTCGATCCCGAGAGGTCTTGCGGACGTGGTCTCGGGCATCGTCACCCTCCACAACATCCCGCGCAAGCCGAAGAACAACGGCGCCAGGACCTTCGCCTCGAACCAGGCGGTGCCGAACTATACCTACGGCTCGTCCCACTATCTTGCCCCGGGCGACTTTGCCACCATCTACAACGTCAAGCCCCTCTACTCCTCCGGCGTCGACGGAACCGGGCAGAGCATCGCCATCGTAGGCCGGACGCATCCTCCGACCAGCAACTGGTCCACCTTCCGGTCGAAGATGGGACTCCCCTCGAACCCGCCGCAGGTCATCGTCAACGGCGCGGACCCGGGGGATCTCGGACCGGGTGAGGACACCGAAGCCGACCTGGACGTGGAATGGGCCGGGGCTGTGGCGAAAAATGCCACCATCAAGTTCGTCACCTCGAAATCGACCTATAGCACCGACGGGGTGGACCTCTCCGCGCAGTACATCGTCAGCAACAACATCGCCCCGGTCATGAGCCTCAGCTTCGGCAGCTGCGAGTCCGACATGGGCGCCACCGAGAACGCCTTCTACAACAACCTCTGGGCGCAGGCCGCGGCGCAGGGGATCACGGTCCTCGTTTCCGCAGGCGACTCCGGAGCTTCCGGTTGCAGCGATCCTTCGCTTGCCTCCGGTTCGGTCAAGGCCGTCAACGGCCTTGCCTCCACCCCTTACAACATCGCGGTCGGGGGGACCCAGTTCAATGAGGCCGGCGGCAGCTACTGGAACTCGGTCAGCAGCACCGATTCCACCTCGGCTATGGGCTACATTCCGGAACTGGCCTGGAATGAAAGCGGGAGTGTAAGCGGCGGCTCCGGCCTCTGGGCCACCGGCGGCGGCGTCTCCCAGGTCTACGCCAAGCCGACCTGGCAGGCGGCTCCCGGCGTCCCGCAGGACGGCAAGCGTGACATCCCGGACGTATCCCTCTCTGCCGCAGGGCACGACTCCTACCTGGTCTACACCGGCGGATATCTCGGCAGTGTCGGCGGGACCTCGGCCTCCGCCCCGTCCTTTGCGGGTCTGATGGCCCTGGTGGTCCAGAAAAGCGGGCGGCAGGGAAACGCCAATCCCAAGCTGTATCAACTGGCGAGTAACCAGTACGGCGCGGGCGGCGCCAAGGTCTTCCACGATATCACCGGAAGCAACAACAGCGTCCCCGGGGTGACAGGCTATTCCTCGACCACCGGCTATGACCTCGCCACCGGACTCGGCTCGGTCGATGCCTATGCGCTCCTCACCAACTGGGGAGGCGCCGCCTCCACCCAGCCCGACTTTTCAGTGGCGGCAATTTCTGCCGTATCGGTCGCGGCCGGGAAGAGCGTCGCGGTGCCGGTACAGGTTTCCGTGACCGGAGGCTTCAACTCCCCGGTCTCGCTCGCCCTTTCCGGGCTTCCTTCGGGGATGACGGCAAGCTTCACACCTGCCGGCTTCGCGGCGCCGGGATCCGGATCCGCCACCCTCACGCTCACCGCGGGCCCCACCGTCACCGCCGGGACCAGCATGTTGACTGTAACCGCGACTGGCGGCGGAAAGAGTCACCCCCAGACCTTCAACGTCACGGTCACGGTCCCCGATTTCTCCATCAAGGCCAACCCGCTGCAGCCGATGATACAGGGAAGCGGCGGGAGCCTGACGGTTACGACCACCGCCGCCAGCGGTTTCAATTCCGCCCTCAGCTTCACCGTGTCCGGACTCCCCACCGGGGTTACCGGCACCTTCTCCCCGGCCTCGATAGCGGCGCCCGGAACCGGAAGCTCCACGCTTACCCTGGCCGTTTCATCGAGTGCGCCCGTAGGCACCCGCAGCATCACCGTTACCGCCACCGGCGGTGGCGTGACCCGCTCGGTGCAGGTATCCATCGCCATCCAGTCCAATGTGCTCTTCAGCAGCAGCTTTACCGATACCTGGTACGCCTCGAGCGTCACCGGAACCGCTGCCAAGTGGTACATAACCGGCACCGGTAGCAACCCGACCGCAACGCCTCATTCCGGGAGCACGATGGCGCAGTTCGGCTCGTACAACATAGGCAGCGGCTATCAGACCCGGATGTTCAACAACGTCCGCTACACCATTCCCAGCTACGCGAAGGCCGCAACACTTTCCTTCTGGGTCTATCACGACATCGGCCGTCCCACCAACAATGACCGGATCCAGGCGCAGGTCACCACCAACGGCAGCACCTGGGTCGGCGCAGGATCTGCTGTCTCCCGGTACAACGGAACGACGGGCTGGTCGCAGGTCAGCGTGGATCTCAGCGCCTATCGCGGCCAAGCCATCATGTTCGGCTTCCTCGGGACCAGCGGTGGCGGATACAACATGTACGAGGATGATGTCCTGCTGACGGTGAAATAAGAGCTGTTGCAGGATGATTTAGAGGTGATGTCGGCCCCTTCAGCGAGTGTTGAAGGGGCCTTTCTTTTTGAAGTTGTTTCGGGGGGTGAAGTCCCCCTTTGAAATATGGGGATTTGGGCAGCGGTGTCCGGTTCAGGTTCTTGCACACGATGCCAAAGGCCCCCTCCCCTCAAGGGAGGAGGAGTTCAGAGGGGAGGGGGGTGGGGGATGGGTTGGAATTGAGGGCTCGGCTTTGGGACTTGAGGGCCGCCGGCTTACGCGTGCCCGGAGAGCCGCAGCATGCCCGCTATCGCCCCTGAGAGGAAAGCGGAGAGCCACAGGACGTAGATGGTGAGGCTGACCCGGTGGAAGATGCGGTTCACCACGTCAGCACGCCCGAGGAGGGTGGCGGCAAGAGCGAGGGTGAAGTGAAAGGCCATGCCGTAAAACGAGGAGAGGCCGGTGATGTTATGCCACTGCGGCGCCTTCCCGAACATGGCGGCGTAAGCCGACATGCCGTGTGTGCCGAGGTAATCAAAGTAGAGGCCGGCCCCGAAGACGATCATCTCTCGCAGGTGCAGCCCTCGCTTCCTGCCGCTGAAAACTGCGTAGCTGTAGAGAATCAGGGCCAGGTTCATGGGGATCACGGCCTGTATCAGTAGCGCTTTCTGAGTTGTCATCGTTTTGCCACCTCTAGACCCCTTCCAGCGCGCCGGTCTGGCGCAGCGCCTCGTACAGGACGATCCCGGCTGAAGTCGAGAGGTTCAGGCTCCGCACCTTGCCGATGATCGGAATCCTCACCGCCGTCTCCAGGTTCGCCTCGATCAGTTCCTCCGGAAGGCCTTTGGTCTCCTTGCCGAAGACGATGAAGTCTCCGGGCAGGAAGCTCATTTCCAGGTAGCTTTTCGGCGCCTTCTTGCTGGTGTAGATGAAGCGCCCGTCAGGGTATGACCGCTGCAGGGTCTCGAGGTCCGGCCAGTAGTGAATGTCCACTTCGCTCCAGTAGTCGAGGCCGGCACGTTTAAGGTAGCGGTCGTCGGTAGAGAAGCCGAGCTTGCCGACCAGGTGGAGGGTGGTACCCGTGGCGCCGCACAGCCTGGCGATGTTTCCGGTGTTCGGTGGGATCTCCGGTTCAACGAGGACTATGTGAAATGGTTTCTGCAAAGACATGGTTAAACCTCAAAGGCAGTTGACAGGGATATACAGGATGAACAGGATGGAAAACCGAAACAAGCTTCACGATTCTTAATGCCTTTAGCCTTTAGACCTTTAGCCTTTAGCCTCAAGCCTCAAGCCTCAAGCCTCAAGCCTTTATATTGACCTCATCCTGTCAATCCTGTCCATCCCTGTTATACGCCTTTTGTTTTTGCTGTTATTGCCCTGTTCGCTCTGCCTGAAATAGCTGGCGATATTTTTATCCTAAAGCTGCCAATAAGGCAAAGAGAAAGACCAGATACGCACCCAGCCGCCGGCGCCAGAGGGCCTCCTGTCTGTAAGCTTGCAATTTTACGACAAACACGCTATTATGGCCCTCCTAATCAAGGATCGGAGGAGATCTTGAACCAGCCTGACGATAGAGGACATTTCGGCCGTTTCGGCGGAAGATACGTTTCAGAGACCCTGATGCCCGCGCTTCTCGAGCTCGAGGAGGCGTACAATCATTACCGCAATGACAAGGAATTCCAGGAAGAGTTCGCCTACTACATGCGACAGTATGTAGGTCGGCCGAATCCTCTCTACTTCGCCGAGAAGCTGACCCGCAAGATGGGCGGCGCCAAGATCTACCTCAAGCGCGAAGACCTCAACCACACCGGCGCCCACAAGATCAACAACACTATCGGCCAGGGGCTCCTCGCCAAGCGCATGGGCAAGAAACGTGTCATCGCTGAGACGGGAGCCGGACAGCACGGCGTGGCCAGCGCCACCGTAGCTGCTCTCTTCGGGATGGAGTGCGAGGTCTTCATGGGCGAGGAGGACATCCACCGCCAGTCGCTTAACGTCTTCAGGATGAAGCTCCTCGGCGCCAAGGTGACGTCGGTCAAATCCGGAACGGCGACGCTCAAAGACGCCATGAACGAAGCCCTTCGCCACTGGGTCACCTACGTGGAAAACACCTTCTACATCATCGGCACCGTCGCCGGTCCGCACCCTTACCCCGTCATGGTCCGCGACTTCCAGGCCATCATCGGGGACGAGGCGAGGGCCCAGCACCTGGAGGCCGAGGGGCGTCTCCCCGATTACCTGGTCGCCGCCGTCGGCGGCGGAAGCAACGCCATCGGCCTCTTCCACGCCTTCAGGGACGACGCTTCTGTCGCGATGATCGGCGTCGAGGCCGCGGGATACGGCATCCCTTCCGGAAAGCATGCCGCTCCCCTTTGTGCCGGGACCGTCGGCGTCCTCCACGGTAACAAGACCTACCTGTTGCAGGACCAGTTCGGCCAGATTGCCCATGCCCATTCCATCTCGGCCGGGCTCGACTATCCGGGCGTCGGCCCCGAGCATGCCTACCTCAAGGAGTCCGGCCGCGCGAGCTACGTATCCGTTACCGACGATGAGGCCATGGCGGCTTTCCAGGAACTGACAAGGGAAGAGGGGATCATCCCGGCACTGGAGTCTTCCCATGCCGTGGCCCATGCCTTGCGGCTGGCACCGACCCTTCCCCCCGACAAGAGCATCGTGGTTTGTCTCTCCGGGAGGGGAGACAAGGACATTCATACGGTCGCCGATGTAATGGGTGTCAAGTTGTAAACTGCCGTAAAATAAGGGTTCCCATGAGAGGGCCGCAGACCGGCCCTCTTTTTTTTGTCGTAAAAGTTTACAAGTTTTAATTTACTGCTTGCAATCTTGTCGGATTTGGTTACACTTTCACCCTCGGTTGGCGCCTAGCCAGCCGCATCTTAATGAAAGGAGATGATTGGCGCGGGCTTCACCGACATTTAGCACTCTACCTAAAGCCGGCATGAGCCATCAAAAACTGTAATCTATGAAAAGACCTGCGATTTTGCTGGTCGCAGTGCTCCTTTTGAACACTTCATGCGACCAGTCCCACCTGCAGCAGGCGCAGGTTCCCGTGAATGCAGGAATATCGGAAACCGATCGCGTGCTGACAGCGTGGGGAGACTTAGGCGAGAAGCAGGATGAACCTGCTTCGCCTCCTGTGGCGGCTGTCGAGGCCCCCAAGGACGCCAAAGTGGAGGGAAGAAGGAAAATGGTACCAGCTATTTACGCCGCGTTCGTGCGGAGGACGACTCCTGAGCGGGCGAAGTGGCTGGCAGAGGTTTGCTATCAGAAAACGGAGGGGACCAAGTTCACGCCGCTCGATCTGGCCGAGATAGCACTGGCCGAGACCGGCGGACACAAGCTCTCCTCCCGGGCCGTCTCCCGCAAGGGGGCGATGGGGGTATGGCAGTTGATGCCCGAGAGGGCCATCAGCCATGGTTATCGCCCATCCGAGATGAGGGACGACGAGAAGTGCGCCGAGGCCGCCGTACGGGAGCTCCATGAGAAGGTCAGGATGGCCAAGGGGAACATGGCGCGGGCCAAGCGGCTGTACTGCGGCACAGGGCCGGCTGCGGCAGCTTACGACAAGGTCCGTAAGCGCATGAGGGCTGAGATCCTGCGCGAGCTCGAAAAGGGTGCGGCGATGGACGTCGCGGCAAACAGTTGAAGTCCTTTTGAACTTTAATGACCTGTTGTGCTATAGTGGGCGGGTTCCCTAGGGGATCCGCCCTTTTTTTGTTCGCAGAACGCCTGTTCCTCCGCGGCCTGTCCCGAAGTTAGGAGTTCCCGAAGCCTTCGCCCTCACGTCCCCCCCTTGACAAAGGGGGGACAGGGGGGATTTGCTTTAAGGAGAAACCTGTTGAGAAAACTCAGCCACACAATCTTCCTATTGTTGCTACTGTCGTTAACCGCCTGCACCGCCTTCGTGAAGGAGCCGGTGGTGGCGGTGAAGGATCTGAAGATCGTATCCCTTGATACCGGAGGGGCCGGGATGGAACTGCACCTTGGTGTGACCAACCCGAACTCCTATGACATCAAGCTGAAGGGATACAGCTACGACCTGAAGGTGATGGCGCTCCCGCTGGCCAAGGGCGGCGCGCGGGAAGAGATACAATTCCCTTCCAAGTCCGAAACCTACGTCCGTATCCCGATCCGGATTCCATACGCCGACCTGCTGGAGATACTCAAGCGCAAGCCGAACCTGGATGCCGTTCCCTACCAGCTTGCGGCCGGACTCGATCTTGAGACCCCTGTAGGCCACCTGGCTGTGCCGGTACAAAGGACCGGGACCTACGCCATCCCGAAGGAGTATCGCCCTTCTTCAATACTGGACAAGCTGAGCGACTTCTTCCTCCGCTAAAACGGACAGCCATGCACCCTGTGGCAGCCACCCATTTCCACAACCGTCACCCACTTCCATGCACGGCACCCCCTGGCCCCTTCAGGGCGAGGGTTGGGGTGGGGATGGGTCATCAATCGATTGGAGCTTCAATGAACGTAGTTGACGTAACGGGACTCTGCAAAAGCTTTGGGTCGAGGGAACTTCTCGACAGTGTCACTTTCGCCGTCGGCGAGGACGAGAGGGTAGGCCTGATCGGAGCCAACGGTGCGGGAAAATCGACGCTGTTGACCATCCTGGCGGGGCTCGAGGATCATGAAGGCGGATCTATCGCCATGAAACGGGGCGCAACGGTTGGGTATCTCAGCCAGGAGCCGATCCTCGATGAAGAGTCCACCGTGGCCGCGGAGATCGAGGGTGGCCTGAAGGAAATCCGCAGTGCCATGGCCACCTTCAATGAGCTCTCCGAGCGGATGGCCAATAACCCTCCCGACATGGACCGGCTCCTGGCGCGCCAGGGCGAGCTCTCCGTGTGGATCGAGCACCACGGCGGCTGGAACACCGACCACCGCGTATCCGAGATGATGACCCACCTCCAGCTCCCCGACCGCGATCAGCGCATCGGCGTCCTTTCCGGCGGAACCAAGCGTCGTGTAGCCCTGGCGAAGCTTCTGCTGCAGGCCCCTGAACTCCTCCTTCTCGACGAGCCGACCAACCACCTCGATGCGGACACAACCCAGTGGCTGCAGGAGCACCTGAAGGCCTATCCCGGCGCGGTCATGCTGATCACTCACGACCGCTACTTCCTGGACCAGGTCGTCACCAGGATGCTGGAGCTGGAACGGGCCGGTATCACCTCCTATCAAGGGGGCTATTCCCTGTATCTTGAGCAGCGGGAAGAGAAGCTCATGAACGAGGCATCGACTCGGTCCAAGCTGCTGAACCTGCTCCGGACCGAGACGGACTGGATGCGGCGCGGACCGCAGGCCCGCGGCACGAAGCAGAAGGCGCGGATCGACCGTTTCTATGAGCTGGAGGAGAAGGTCTCGGGTCCTGCGAGGAGGGAGCTGAAGATCGGCTTCTCCACCGAGGAAGGATTTGGCGGCACCATCCTCGAGCTCGACAAGGTGAGCAAGGGATATGGCGATAAGAAGCTGATCAGGTCCGCCACCTTCGGCATGAAGCGCGGCGACCGGGTCGGCGTGATCGGCCCGAACGGTTGCGGCAAGACCACCCTGATCCGGATGATAATGGGAGAGGAGGAGCCGGATTCCGGCCGGGTCGTGGTCGGCAAGAAGACCAGGATCTCCTATTTCGACCAGCTGCGCGAGGTGATCGACCCGGAGCAGACGATTTACGAATTCTTCGGGGAAGGGGACTATGTCACCTGCCGGGGCGAGAAGCGGCACAAGATCGGCTACATGGAAGACTTCCTCTTCTCCCCCGAAGACCGGAGGCGCCCGATCGGCAGCCTTTCCGGCGGCGAAAAGAGCCGGCTGATCCTGGCCAGGCTGATGCTGCAGGACGCGAACCTGCTGGTTCTGGACGAGCCGACCAACGACCTCGACATCCCGACCCTGCAACTCCTCGATGCCTCCATCGCCGCCTTTCCCGGTTGCGTCGTCATGGTCACCCATGACCGGTTCTTCCTGGACAAGGTCGCGACAGGTGTCCTGGCCTTCGAAGGGGAGGGCGAGGTCGTCTTCCACGAGGGGAACTATACCAACTACCGCGAACGCAAAGAAGCCGCCCGTGCCGCGGCCTCCCCGGCAAAGGTGGAAAAGCGCGAGGCTCAGGCCAACAGGGCCGAGAAGCCGAAGAAGGGGCTGACCTACAGCGAAAGGCTGGAGCTGGAGCGGTTGGAAGAGTCGATTGCCGTGCTGGAGCAGAAGTTTGCCGAGGTGCAGGCCCAACTGGCCGATCCCTCATGCTATGCGACGGTCGACGGCGGCATCGCCGGCATCACCGCCAATTACGGCCGCCTCGAAGCGGAACTCGCCGCAGGATATGAACGGTGGGAAGAGTTGGAAGTGAAAAAGGCGGGCTAAGGGCTAACGGAAAAACAAAAGGCGGTTAACAACCCTTTCCCAGCGCTTCCTTCGCCAGACGCAAGCCGATCTTTCTCTTGGTGGCGATGGAGAGGCGGTTTATCGATTCCAGCGCCCACACCAGCGACGGGATGTCGCGCCGCACCGTCAACAGCATCTGGTCGATCACATCTTCCGGCAGCGCCATCTGCCGGTCCTCGGCAAGCTTCCTCAGAATCATCCTTCTCGACTCGTCATCGGAAACGTCCATCCGCGCCACCAGCCCCCAGAGCAGCCGGCTGGTAAGATGCCCGTCCAGGTGCGGCAGCTCCTTGGGAGGATTCAGCCCAGAGATGGCGATCTTTCTTCCGGTGGTGTAGTAGGCGTTGAACAGCTCCCACAGCTCCACCCTCACTTCCTGGTTGTCCGGAAGGAGATGCAGGTCGTCCAGGATGAGAGCCTTCGAGCCCTCGAAGAACGTCGCCAGCCTGGAGCTCCCTTCGCTTGGATCGTCGCCTGCGTAGAGCTTGTCCGAGTCGCGGAAGGAAAAGTATTTGCCTTCTAGGGTGCTGGACAGGGCTGTCAGGAGGTGGGTCTTGCCTGAGCCTTCCGGCCCGTAGATGTAAAGCAGGTTCTCGGCGCCATCGGTTGCCAGCTTTTGGGCGAAACGGTACGCCGTGCTGTTGCCGCCGCAGACCACGAAGTTTTCAAAGCTGAAGCGGGGGATGACGGGGAAATCGAAGATCAGTTGCATTTAAAAAAGTCTTCCCTGCGGAGGCTCGGGCGCGATCCTGCCGAAGTGGCTGTAGGCCGCGGCAGTGGCGACGCGCCCCCTGGGCGTGCGGTTCAGGAACCCGTTCTGGATAAGGAACGGCTCGTAGACGTCCTCGATAGTGTCGCTCTCCTCGCTGATGGCCGCCGCGATGGTGTCGAGTCCCACCGGTCCCCCGCCGAACTTGTCGATGATGGTCAAGAGGATCGCGCGGTCCATGGTGTCGAAGCCCATCTCGTCGATCTCCAGCAGCTCCAGCGCCTGGTCCGCCACCTCGTGCGTGATCACGCCTCCCGCCCGTACCTGGGCGAAGTCGCGCACGCGGCGCAGCAGGCGGTTGGCGATCCTCGGTGTCCCGCGGCTGCGGCGGGCCAGTTCCGTTGCGCCGTCCGGATCAATGGCCATGCCGAAGATGCGGGCCGAGCGGGTGATGATGAAGGCCAGCTCCTCGTGGGTGTAGAACTCCAGGCGGGAGATGACGCCGAAGCGGTCCCTGAGCGGGGAGGAGAGGAGTCCGGCGCGGGTGGTGGCGCCGACCAGGGTGAACTTCGGCAGGTCGAGCTTGATGGTGCGGGCACTCGGGCCCTGGCCGATAATGATGTCGAGCTGGAAGTCCTCCATCGCCGGGTAGAGGATCTCCTCCACCACATGCGACAGCCGGTGGATCTCGTCGATGAAGAGCACGTCGTGCGGTTCGAGGTTCGTGAGGATGGCCGCCAGATCGCCGGGGCGCTCGATGACCGGCCCCGAAGTCGACTTGATATTGACCCCCATCTCGCAGGCGATGATGTTGGCGAGCGTCGTCTTCCCGAGGCCCGGGGGACCGTAGAGAAGCACGTGGTCCAGCGCCTCGCCCCTGCCGCGCGCGGCATCGATGAAGAGTCCGAGGTTCCCCTTCGCCTTCTCCTGTCCGACGTAGTCCGCCAGCGCGCGAGGGCGCAGCGAAGCCTCGAGGAGATCGTCTTCAGTTTTATCAGCCGTGATGATGCGGGACATACCACTCCAAACTGCCGAACAGCCGTACGTTGCAGACGCGCCAAGTTATAACAGTTGGCGTTAAAGGTCAAGCTATGGTGGCATCTTATCCCCCCATAAACAGTATTGTAATTCCCTCATGCTAAAGGCTTAGGCCCGACAACCCGGTTCAGGACGGAAGCAATGTCTTCCCTGTTGAAAGGTTTGCTGACGTAGTCGTCCATCCCTGCTTCGCGGCACCTTTCCCGGTCTTCCTGCATCGCATAGGCCGTCATGGCCACGATAGGGACATGCCCTCCCAGGGAGCTTTCCAACTCACGGATGCGGCGGGTGGCGTTAAGGCCGTCCATGACCGGCATCTGAACATCCATGAAGATGAGGTCATATCTCCCGGCATTGTCTGGCCACATGCGGACTGCCTCCTCTCCGTTTTCGACGATGGTTACGGCATGTCCGTCGCGCTCCAGCATGGTCTGGATAAGCACCTGGTTGAAGGCGACGTCTTCCGCGACCAGGATGGAGAGGCTCTTCCTGCTTCCGGGAACCATGTGGTGAATGGCCGGCGCCTCTTCGGGATGTCCGGCGGGGCTTCCGGATGAAACGAGCCGGCAGAGGAGGTCGCGCAGTTCACTGTCAATAACAGGTTTGGTGAGATGCCCTTCCGGCCGCACGTCCCGCCTGCGGCAATCTCCACGCTGCCCTGCACTCGTCATCACTATGCACTTCACGGAGTCATAGACCTTTTCGCGGCGTATCCCTTCCAACAGTTGCCAACCTTCCGGCATCTGCACGTCTATCAGCACGAAATCGAAAAGAGCTCTCTGCCGAAGGGATTGATCAAGCACCATCCTTGCGGTCGCCGCGTTGGCAGCCGTGGAGGCCGTTACCCCGCATTTCCCTAGGAAGTCGGTCAATACGTCACGGTTAATGGCCACGCTGTCGACTGCCAGCACCCTTCGACCTTCCAAGATCGGGTCGGGACCGACCTGCTGCGGCCCGTGTTCAACGGCAAAGCGGGCCGTGAAGGTGAAGGTGCTTCCTTTTCCCACCTCGCTCTCCACCACGATCTGTCCACCCAGAGATTCGACTAAACTCTTCGATATCGAAAGACCCAGACCGGTTCCGCCAAACACCTTCGTGGTCGAGATGTCACCCTGCTCGAAGGGGTCGAATATGACGCCCAGTTTATCTGGCGGGATGCCGATACCGTTGTCCTCGACGTTGAAAGACAAGACACAGCCATCGTCTGCTTCTTCGGCCATGCTGACTTTGACCACCACTTCCCCGCCGGAGGTGAACTTGATGGCGTTTCCAACGAGGTTGGTCAGGACCTGCCTCAGCCGTCCAAGATCCCCTATCAGCGCATCCGGGATATCCGGAGCCGGATGGAATAGTACGTCCACTCCCTTTTCCACTCCGCGTACGGAAATCGCCTGCAGCGTTTGGCCGAGGCTGGTGCGCAAGAGGAAAGGGGCATTGGCCAGTTCGACCTTGCCCGCCTCGATCTTGGAGAAATCGAGGATATTGTTGATGATGGAGAGGAGATTTTGCGCCGAGCTATTTACCACGTTGAGGTAGCTCTTCTGTTCTCCGTTGAGATCCGTTGCCAGGCAAAGTTCCGTCATGCCGATGATCCCGTTCATGGGGGTGCGTATCTCGTGGCTCATGTTGGCCAAGAACATGCTCTTGGCACGGTCGGCGGCCTTGGCCAGGTTCCGCTCTTGCCTAAGATGCTCTACCAGCGACTCATTCTCCCTGTTGAGAAGGAGGGTGTCAATGAGGACGCGGTTGAAATACCTCGCGCTCGAGAGAATTACCCCGGCAAACAGGATCGTCAGGGCGCTGAGGACATAGTACTCGGCCCTGCCAGCCAGAAGAGTCCGGACTGCGAAGAAGAAGAGGGTGGGCACGGCGAAGACGCAGAAAGACGGATAATGGGAGGAAAGACTGGGAAGGGCGCCGGACACAACGCCGGCAACGACTATGGCGATAAAGAACCCCGCTATAGGGTTATCCTGCTGGAAGAAGATGACCGTTCCGCAGGTCCATACTATGCCGGATATCGTAACGGCGACAAAATGATACCTGAGCCATTTTTTATTGTCATGAGCGGGCAGGGGACGTCTTCGGTAGATCCCAACGAGAGTCAATCTTGCGATGGCTATGGTGACCAGGAAGGCGAGCCAGATCCATATTTCGCCCCTGTTGGTCCACCTGGAGAGGATTCCGGCAAACATGGCACCGATAAGGATGCTGGATATCTGCGAGGCATACGCGTTGCGATAAATCAGTTCAAACTGCTTGCTGGCGATGAAATCTGCATTATCGGAGGTGGCCGTACTCTCCATGGTCTCGTTTCCTTCCAAACTACCTGGTGCCGCTGATTGATTGCTCCACCTGTTTCACACGCCGGTGAGATCACGCGAAAACCGGGAAAAGCCAGTTTATGCTATCGGCAAATGGAGGGGGAAGTTGACAACTTTCGGCATGAAGGGATTGGGCATTCTTCTTTCGGTAAAGGTGGCTTGACTGGGCCGGGGACGTTCTTTATAAAAGGATAGGTGCTGGGATCTTAGCCATCCACGGGGCGAGGTCGTCACCGATAGCGCGAACACGACAGCGCCGCGGGGAGAGAAGAAGCTCACGCTCCAGTTGAAGAGTGGGCCTCCTGTTGCCGCTGGCTAATGATAAACAATGCCTCAGTGAGTGGTAAAAGATGACAGTGTCGAACCAGAAACAATCTTTGCCGGATTGTCCCAAATGTGCCGCGGTGCGGCAGGAAGGTGAGGAGACCTGTCACAAGTGCGGGGTCATTTTCGCCAAGATCCCGCTGAATAGGCCGAAAGCTTCTGCCCCATCGCCCGCAGTAGGGGAGGCTGCTACCCCGGTCACTGCATGGGCACGGTGTGCCTTCCTGGTCCTCCTGGCTTTCTACACCTTTCGCCTCCTCTCCCATCCCATCGCCTCGAACTATGTCGGCGAAACCTTTCTCCATCTGGTGAATCTCCCCTTCCACGAGGCGGGGCACCTCCTCTTTTCGCCATTCGGCCGTTTCCTCCATGTGGCAGGCGGTACCCTCATGCAACTGATTGTTCCCGCCGCGGTGGCAATATCCTTTCTCCGCCGCCGGGACATGTTCGGCGCAGCCGTCGGGGTGTGGTGGTTCGGGGAGAGCATGGCCGACGTGGCCCCGTATGCCGATGACGCTCGGGCAGGGCAGCTCCCGCTTTTAGGAGGGGTTACCGGAAGTGAGGTGGAGGATTACCATGACTGGGAGGTGATGCTGGGAAGGCTCGGCTTACTTCCCTGGGACCATGTCATTGCCCGTGTCTTCTTCGTCGTGGGAGG
>NZ_JBXKJL010000357.1:0-1590 GCF_056994735.1 Geomonas sp. | reverse complement strand
GCTTCGTCATACGGAACCCGGCCGGTGAAGGTGGTGACGTCGGAGAGCCCCATCTCCTCTGCCTTCACACGGTAGCGCTCCTCCGGAAAGCCCATGATCAGATAGTGCAGCTTCGCCCCCTGCCCCTTCAGCAGCGCCGCCGCTTCCAAAAGGAGATCCACCCCCTGGTAGCTGTTCAACAGCCCGAGGAAGGCCACGACCGGGCGATTGGCAGGAAGACCGAGCCGTGCCCGGATCTCCTCCTTCGGATGCGGAGCGAAAACCTCGGTATCGACGCCGTCCATCAGCGCCCGCACGCGCTCCCTGGGAACGCCGTCCGAGACCAGCAGCTCGACCGTGGGACCGGCACTGGTAATGATGTAGTCGGAACTGAGGTTGATCCAGCGCTCGAGGAGGGAAAAGAGGCGCTGCAGCAGGGACCCCTCCCTTACGAACTTGTGATCGGTGATCTCGGCGGTCAGGCTCCCCTGGCAGTCGAAAAGCATCGGGACGCGCAGGAACCTCTTCAGAATGGCGCCGATGAAGGCGCCCTCGTGGATGTGGGCGTGGATGAGATCGGGCTTGAAGCTGCGGGCGACCTTCAGTGCCTTCAGCAGCAGGAGGAGGTCGAGGTAAGGCTTGTGCCAGGAGGGACCCGCCTCGAGCTTACCGTACCAGGGGATCTTGGCGATGCGCTCGGTGGGGATGCCCGGGATGTCCCGGCCTATGTGGTAGGTAATCAGGCGCAGCTCGACGCCGCAGGGGATGACCGCGCGGGCCTCCTCGAGGATGCGGACGTGGCAGCCCCGGTCGGCGAAGAAGGGAGTCGGGGCCAGCACCAGGACTTTGAGGACAGGGTCAGCCAAAGTTCAGCTTTTCCTTGATGTTGTAGATGGGCTTCTTCTGGGCCTCGTAGTAGGTCCGCGCGCTGAGCTCGGCGAGGAGCCCCATCACGATGAACTGCACCCCCATGAAGAGCAGGAAGGCGGTGAGGATGAGCAGCGGGTTGCGGTTCATGCTCACGTGCTCGATGAGCTTCATGTAGATGGTGACCAGGCCGGTAAGCCCGCCCGCGCAGAGGGTGTAGATCCCCCACCGCCCGAAGAGCTGGATCGGCTTGGTGGAGTAGCTCAGCAGGAACTTGACCGTCATCAGGTCCAGGATCACCTTCATGGTGCGGGAGATGCCGTACTTGCTCTGCCCGTGCAGCCTCTCGTGGTGACGGACCGGCATCTCGGTCACCTTGGCGCCCACCTGCGAGGCGAGCGCCGGCACGAAACGGTGCATCTCGCCGTAGAGGTTCACGTCCTCGAGCACCTCGCGCCGGTAGGCCTTGAGGGTGCAGCCGTAGTCGTGGAGGTGAACCCCGGTCATGCGCGAGATCAAGCCGTTGGCGATGATGGAAGGGAGCTTGCGGTTGATGAAGGTGTCCTTGCGGTACTTGCGCCAGCCGGAGACCACATCGTAGCCCTCGTCGATGCGGGCCATAAGGAGCGGGATATCGAGGGGGTCGTTTTGCAGATCGCCGTCCATAGGCACGACCACCCGGCCGGAGGCGGAATCGAACCCCGCTGCCATGGCGGCCGTCTGGCCGAAGTTGCGGCGCAGCTT
>NZ_JBXKJL010000356.1:0-1428 GCF_056994735.1 Geomonas sp. | reverse complement strand
TTTTTAGCCAAATCCAAGACATAATTGATTTTTATCAATTTCGATGCATTTTATGAGCTTACCAGGGTATCTGGAGAAGATATTGCTGAGTCCGTCGCCAAGGGCATAATATTTAAAATCAGGTATTCCAAAAACTCTTTTAGCATATTTTAAGACGTGACCTGCCATCACAGTCAGTTTTTGTGATTGATCTAGTATCACAGAAACAAAATAGAATACAGCTAATAACACTGCCATCATATTCTGCAAGCGAACATATTTTAAGACTCTGATGTTTTCAAGATCATAGGTTTGTTTAATAAATCGTATCGTTTCCTCTATACTCCATCGTTTCATGTAGGCTGAGATAACAAACCATAGATCTTTGGGGGAATTTATACGGATGGATGTTAACAGTATCATAGGTTGCCCACTTAATCCTTTCACTACTACCATGGTGAGTTGATTTTTGAGCCCTGGCAGATAGACTGGCATAGAGCCATATCTGATGTGGAATCGGACCTCTTTCCCTTCCATCAATCGTACAAACGTATTTTCATAAAGAAGCCGGCATGCATATGCTAACCATAGAGATCTTGAAGCTTTGCCCTCGTATTCCAGATCCCGTAAGCCCACCAGTCTAACAATAAAGTTCCTTTTATTTTTAAGGAGAGACCAATATAAATCATCTCTGTCACCACCACGATCAATGACCCAAATGCCCCTGTTCCCTACCGCTTTCCCTACCTGATTAAATGCTTTTATGATCTCTACATTCTCACTTTCAAAATCAGTGGATTTCTGTGAATAGAGAGAATAATACAACGGTGTTATTTCATCTCTGCCGACCTCTGAAGCAATGACCTGTTTGGTCCAATATCCATTTACAATCTCTCCAGCAGCACTTCCATCTCTAACTCTAGCCAGATATTCCATCTTTTCTGCATATGGTTTTTTAAGATCACTTAAATCAAGTATCAATAACGTTCTATCTTTTACCCTCTCACTTGCAAGAGATAATATACTCTGTTGCAGACAACTCCATATCTTAGGCTTTATTAATTGTCTGCTAAATCTCTCTTCAGTCTTCTTC
Organism: Geomonas sp.; assembly: GCF_056994735.1. Taxonomy (NCBI): domain Bacteria; kingdom Pseudomonadati; phylum Thermodesulfobacteriota; class Desulfuromonadia; order Geobacterales; family Geobacteraceae; genus Geomonas; species Geomonas sp. Next base: position 356 of record NZ_JBXKJL010000356.1, on the reverse strand, counting down.
AATGATACCTCACTTTGCAATTGTCTGCCTATTTCAGTAAGCATAACAGACTCCGATGCTATGATACCATAAATAGCTTCCTGAATAAATCTTCTAGCTGTTTTATCGAGTCCTTTTGAAAGTATCCCCGAAAATTTCGTTATTTTGTATCGTAACTTATTAGCTAAATGGCTAAAGTTCATCTTGTATCCTCCTGTTTTTGTGTGTCGTAATACAAATTTATACAGGAGGATACTTTTATTCAATAGTCAAATAAAGTATCCCCAATTTTTATTTATTCACTTAATAAAATCACCTTGGCTTCATTTAATGAGAACCGCAGCATTTGGGGACTTGATTATTGGGGTATGTCCAAT
>NZ_JBXKJL010000355.1:0-4215 GCF_056994735.1 Geomonas sp. | reverse complement strand
TCCGGCAGATGGATTTGATGCCTCTGGCTTGTCTTCAGACCTGGAGATGGTGCGGCAGGTGCTGGCAGGCGACACCAACAGCTTTGAGCTGATCATGCGCAGAAACAACCGGCGCCTTTACCGCATCGCCCGGGGCGTCCTCCGCAATGATGAAGATGCCGAGGATGCGGTCCAGGATGCCTACCTCAGGGCCTATCAAAGCCTCCACCGTTACCAGGGCTCGGGACCTTTGTCGGCCTGGCTGGCGAAGATCACCATGAACGAGGCGTTGGGACGGTTGCGCAGCAAGGGTACTGCCGGGAACATTTCCTTTGATGTGCCGGAGGAGGGGGAGGAGGCGAACTTCATGGCGCAGCTGGTTTCCAGTATGCCTGATCCGGAGCAGAACGTAGCCCGAGGGGAAGTGCGCCGTCTGGTGGAGGCGGCGATTGATGCCCTTCCTGATGTCTATCGCGTGGTCTTTATTCTTTGTGGTGTCGAGGAAATGTCGATTGCGGAAACTGCCGACTGTCTCGATGTCGACCCGGGTACTGTCAAGAGCAGGTACCACAGGGCCAAAAAGCTCCTGCAGCAGCAACTGGCCAGCCTGGTCGATGCCACCGCAGGAGAGGTGTACTCATTCGACGGAGCCCGTTGTGACAGAATTGTGTCGCAGGTGCTTCAAAGTATTGCAAATCAGAACCAGACGTTAAGCTGGAAAGGAGAACGGCAATGTTAGGGAAATTGTTGAAAGTGAATGCTTTCGTGATGATGGCTTTAGCAATGGCGTTAATGGTGTCTCCACCGTCGTTTGCCCATGAAGGTCATGCGATGGCCGCAAAGGAATCAACAAAGGCGGTGGAACTGCGGCAGACGCTGCGTGACCTTTGGATCGATCACATCTTCTGGAGCCGGAACGTAGTCCTCATGACCAGGATGGGAAGTACCCAGGGAGCCAAAGTTGCTGAAGATAACGTGGTGAAAAATGCGCGCTCCATTGCAAACGTGATGAGCCCATTTTATGGCCAGCCGGCGGCTGACAAGCTGTTCGGACTGCTGGCGGGGCACTACGGGGCGGTAAAGCAGTACATGACGGCATCGTACGCCGGGGATCGGGCGGGTAAGGAGGCCGCTGCTCAGAAGATTTCCGCCAACGCCGATCAGATCGCGACCTTCCTGAGCGGGGCGAACCCGAACTGGCCCAAGGCAACCCTGATGTCGCTGCTGACCGCTCACGGGGGCCACCACATGGCGCAGATCGATGCCTTTGCCAACAAGGACTACGCTTCCGAGGCGCAGATCTGGCAGGCCATGAAAGAGCATATGTACACCATAGCGGATGCCTTGGCCTCGGGGATAGTGAAGCAGTTCCCTAAGAAATTCTAGGCAGCTGCCAAATGCGTGCTTCGACAGGCTCAGCACGAACGGTTTTGCACGCAACCCCACTCGACAGGTCAACAGGAACTCGAGGCCACAACCTCAACAGATCAACAGGCACCTCGAGCGGGGTGCCTGTTGTTTTTGTCGCTCGCACTCTTGTCTTGTATACGGCATGGTGGATGAGCTAGAATGAGCAGCCGCCGGCAGATGGGGCAGGAGCCGGATCGCAGGCACAATAGCCGCTGAAGGGGAGGGATATGGAGACTCAAAGGGTACAGGAAAAATCGCTGTTGCAGCGCCTCTTCAGTGCCGAAACACTCATTTTCTGCGTCGGCGTCGGCTGCGTGGTCTATGGCCTGGCCGAAGGCATAAAGGTTATGCAGCTCTTCTTCGGCCTCTGCATTGTTGCCGGCAGCTTCGCGCTACGTTTGGTCAGGAAAAAGGACTGGGACGCCCACTGGGCTGAGCTGGACCGGGTCCGTCAGGCGCACGAGGCGAGGATGGCGGAGGAGAAGGAAAAGAAGTAGCGAAGTGGTGCGACAATGCCGGAAGAGGCGGGGGAGACCCCGCCTTTTTTTGTCGGCGGAGCAGGGCAGGGAACTAAAGGGCGAATCCCCCCTGTCCCCCCTTTGACAAGGGGGGGACGTATGGCCGGCGTCTTCCCGGGGCTTCGCGATGGTTGCTCGTGGGCTTTGCGGCGGTTGCTTGCGGGGGGCGCGAATGACTTTGCGGCGGTTGCTTTTCGTGCGCTCTTCGCTGGCTTGGCGGCGGGTGTTCCCCTACTTTGCGGCGCTCTTTTGGGGGACGGTTTCTTTGCGGGCCTTGCGTCTTTGCGTGAGGCGGGTTAGTGCGCAGCCGGCGGCTTCGTGTGCGGCAGCGGCTTCTTCAGCAGCAGGAGCAGGGGGATCATCACCAGGAAGGCCACTCCCACGATGAAGAAGATCCTGTTGTAGGACAGCATGTAGGACTGCTGCCTGATGGAGCCGTAGATCATGGCCAGCGCTGTCTTCTCGGCGGTCACCGCATCGGTCCCCCGGGCTATGGTTGCGGCCTTAAGCATGGCGAGCCGCGACTGCACCACCGGGTTGTACGGATCGACGTGCGCCACAAGGTTCGTCTGGTAGAACTGCGCGTAGCGCTGCAACAGGGTCGCCGAAATCGCGATGCCGACGCTCCCTCCGATATTCCTCAAGAGGCTGTAGATCCCGGTGGCGTTTCCCATCTCCTCCTTTGCTATCGTGGAAAGGGTCAGGGTCGTCAGGGGTACGAAGGTCATGGCCAGGCCGACTCCGAGCACGATGCGCGGCCAGACGAAATCGCGGTAGGCGGCCTCCATGGAGAAACGCTGCATGATGAACATGGAGACGGCGCCGATGATCAGCCCGCAGAAAACCACCTTCCTCCCGTCGTAGCGCTGGATGACGGCCCCGACGAAGGGCATGCAGACCAGGGTGGCGATTCCTCCGGGCGCGAGCACCATCCCCGCCATGGTGGCGTTGTAGCCCATCAGCGTCTGCAGGAAGAGCGGTATCAGCATGATCGAGCTGTAGAGGCAGAATCCCACCGCGAACATGATGAGGTTTCCGGCCGAGAAGGAGACGTTCTTGAAAAGCCGCAGGTTCACGATCGGGTGCGGATGGGTCAGCTCGACGTAGAGGAGCGCCAGGATTGAAATGACGGATATGGCCGAGAAGAGGAGGATGAAGGGGGAGTTGAACCAGTCCTCCTGCTGCCCCTTGTCCAGCACGATCTGCAGCGCCCCGAGGCCAACGACCAGGAGGCCCAGTCCCCAGTAGTCGATGGCGACCCTGGCCCGCTTGAGGTAGCTCGGGTCGTAGATGAAGAAGGTGGCCATGATGACGGCGACGACGCCGATCGGGATGTTGATGTAGAAGATCCAGCGCCAGTTCATGTTGTCGGTGATCCAGCCGCCGAGCGCCGGCCCGATGATGGGGCCGAACATGGCGCCGACCCCGAAGATGGCCATGGCCATCCCCTGCTGGTAAGGGGGGAAGGTCTCCATCATGATCGCCTGGCTCATCGGGATCAGGGCGCCTCCCGCCGCGCCCTGCAGGACCCTGAAGAAGATGAGGGTCTCGAGGCTGGGGGCGGCGCCGCACAGGAAGGAGGCCAGGGTGAAGAGGATGATGCAGGTGATCAGGAACCTCTTCCTGCCGAACATGCGCGCAAGCCAGCCGGTCATGGGGAGGACCACGGCGTTACTGACCAGGTAGGAGGTCAGCACCCAGGTGATCTCGTCGGTCCCGGCGTTGAGGCTTCCCTGCATGTGGGGGAGGGCGACGTTGGCCACCGAGGTGTCGACGATCTCCATGATCGCCGGAAGCATCACCGTGACCGTCACCAGCCACTTGTTGACTTGTCTTTCGTTCTCTTCCTCTACCAACTATCTCCCCCGGATCACGTCTTCGAAGCGCTTGCCGGTCATGATGGTCGGTACCACGCTCATCCCCACCCGCAGCACGTGCTGGGGATCGCTCCCCCGGTCGATGTCGATCTTCACCGGGATCCTCTGGACCACCTTGACGTAGTTGCCGGTGGCGTTCTCGGGAGGAAGCATGGAGAAGGCCGCGCCGGTACCGGCCATGATGCTGTTGACCCGGCCCCGGAAGTGCCGGCCGGGATAGGTGTCGACGCTGAAATCAACCGCCTGGCCCGGCCGCACGTCGGTGAGCTGGCTCTCCTTGTAGTTCGCCGTGATCCAGGCATCATCCAGGGTCACCAGCGCCAGCAGCGCCTGCCCCGGCTGCACGTAGTTCCCGGCCTCCACGGTCCTTCTGGTCACGTAGCCGTCGGTCGGCGCCACGATGCGCACGTAGGAGAGGTTGAGGGCCGCCG
>NZ_JBXKJL010000354.1:0-2867 GCF_056994735.1 Geomonas sp. | reverse complement strand
CTGGTGCGCGCGATCATGTCGGTCAAGAAGGGGGCTTTGCTGATTCCCCAGCGGGCCGTAACCGATATCCAGGGGAAATTCCTGGTGGCGGTGGTGGGAGCCGACAACAAAGTGGACATCAGGCCAGTCAATGTGGCGGAGCGGATTGGCTCTGAATGGATCATTGCCGAGGGGCTGAAGCCGGGTGAGACAGTGGTAGTGGAAGGGACCCAGAAGGTCAAGCCGGGGATGCTGGTGACACCGAAACCATTTTCTCCAAATGCCCAGGCCGCATCGACGACCCCAGGCAAGCCTGAAGAGAAGGCGGCTGCTCCGGCGCCCGTAGTCAAGCCCGAGACAAAACCGGGAGCCCAGCCAGCCGAGAAGAGGTAACCCGCTATGTCCAAATTCTTTATTAACCGCCCGATTGTGGCAATGGTGATCGCCATCCTCATGGTCATCCTCGGTCTCGTCGCCATGTCAAGGCTGCCCATCGCCCAGTTCCCCAACATTGTACCTCCTGCGATTCAGGTCAACGCCACTTACACCGGCGCTGACGCCCTTACCGTTGAGCAGTCGGTGGCGACTCCCGTCGAGCAGCAGATGTCCGGCGTCGACAACCTGGACTACATGTACTCCATCAACACCAACAATGGCATGATGACGCTCTATAACTACTTTGCGCTGGGGACCGACGCCAACACCGACCAGATACTCGCGCAGATGCGCGAAGGGCAGGCCGAATCGCAGCTCCCGCGGGACGTTGTCGACTTCGGGGTGACGGTGGCGAAATCCACATCGTCGCCGCTGATCATGTTTGCCCTCTATTCCCCAAACGGCACGTACGATAATATCTTCCTGGCCAACTATTCCTATATAAACATTAATGACCAGATGACCCGGATCAAGGGGATAGCCAGCGTTACGGTCTTCGGCGCCGGCCAGTATTCCATGCGGCTCTGGGTCAATCCTGACCAGTTGGCCAAGCTCAACATCACCATCCCCGAGATTATGAACGCAGTCAAGGCACAAAACACCGTGAACCCGTCAGGCCAGGTAGGCTCGCAGCCAGTGCCGAAGGGCCAGGAGTTCACGTACTCCGTTCGGTCACAGGGACGGCTGCAGAGCGAGCAGGAGTTCGGCAATATCGTGCTTCGGGCCAACCCGGACGGCTCCATCGTCCGCGTCAAGGACGTGGCCCGCATTGAACTAGGAGCCCAGACTTACAACATTGAAGGTCGTTTGAACGGCAAGCCGTGTGCCCTGATCGCCCTCTATCAGATGCCGGGCACCAACGCGCTCGACGCCGCCGCCGGCACCAAGAAACTGATGGAAGAGCTGAAGAAGAGCTTTCCGCCTGACCTTGACTACACGGTGGCGCTGGACACAACACTGGCAGTTACTGAGGGGATGAAGGAAATCAAGCAGACCTTCTTCGAGGCCCTCATCCTCGTCATCCTCGTGGTTTTCATCTTCCTCCAGGGGTGGCGGGCGACACTCATCCCGCTTCTGGCGGTACCGGTATCGCTTGTGGGAACCTTCGCCATCTTCCCCATGCTCGGCTTCTCCATCAACACCCTTTCCCTCTTCGGCCTGGTACTGGCCATCGGCCTGGTCGTCGATGACGCCATCGTCGTGGTGGAGGCGGTGGAGCACCATATCGAGAAAGGTCTTTCCCCCAAGGATGCGGCATTCAAGGCCATGGAAGAGGTCTCCGGTCCTGTTATCGCCATCGCCATCATCCTGGCGGCGGTCTTTGTCCCTACGGCTTTCATCCCCGGAATTACCGGACAACTCTACCAGCAGTTCGCCGTGACCATCGCTGTCTCGGTCATCTTCTCCGCCTTTAACGCCCTCTCCCTCTCTCCGGCCCTCTGTGCACTGCTTCTGAAGCCCAAGAAGAAGGGTTCGGGTCCGCTCCAGAAGTTCTATGACTGGTTTAACCGGGTCTTCGGCCGTGCCACCGATGGGTATGTGGGGCTATGCGGCGCTGCCATCCGGAAGAGCAAGACCAGTCTCATCTTACTGGTGGGAGTGGCGGTTCTTGCAGGGCTTGCGGGCAATAAGCTCCCTACCGGCTTTCTCCCGGACGAAGACCAGGGGTTTATCTTCGCCGGCATTCAACTCCCCAATGCCGCCTCGCTGCAGCGGACCGGCGAAGTGGCCCGCCAGGCAGAAGAAATCATCCTGAAGACACCGGGGGTCAAATACTGCTCGACAATCAACGGCTACAGCATGCTGAGCCAGGTGCAGAACACCTACAGCGCCTTCTTCTTCATCTCCCTGGAGGAATGGTCCAAGCGGAAGAAACCGGAAGAGAAGTACGAGGCGATCAAGGCGTCGATTTCGAAGAAGATGGCCGGCATCCCCGGAGCAATCGGTTTTGCCTTCCCGCCGCCTGCCATCATGGGGGTCGGCACCTCCGGTGGGGTCACCTTCATTCTGGAAGACCGGGCCGGCAAGGACATCGCCTTCCTCTCCGATAATGTGAACAAGTTCCTTGAGGCCTCCAGGAAGCGGCCAGAGCTCGCTCGGGTTACCACCACCTTCACCCCCACCGTACCGCAGCTCTTCGTCGATGTGGACCGGGACAAGGTGCTGAAACAGGGGGTCAACATCGGCGACGTGTATAAAGTCCTGCAATGCTTCATGGGGAGCGGCTTCATCAACTACTTTAACAAATTCGGCCGCCAGTGGCAGGTGTTCCTCCAGGCCGAAGGTGATTATCGAACCAACATCGATAACATCGGCCAATTCTACGTGCGAAACAGCAATGGCCATACGGTGCCACTCTCGGCGCTCACATCCACCCGCAACATCATCGGCCCCGAATTCACCATGCGTTACAACCTGTACCGCTCGGCACAGATCAACGCCACGGCCGCGCC
>NZ_JBXKJL010000353.1:0-26985 GCF_056994735.1 Geomonas sp. | reverse complement strand
GAAATGAAGCTGGCGGTTGCGACCAACGACGGGATTCACATCAATGAGCATTTTGGCAGGGCCAGCCGCTTCATGATTTACGGCTTGCGGGACGAACGCTGGGAATATCTGGAAGATCGCGAGACGGTTCCCCCCTGCAGCGGCCATGAGCATAACGACCGTCTTCTGGAGCAGGCGGCTGATCTGATCGCGGACTGCCAGGGTGTGGTCGTCTACCAGCTAGGGCCGACGGCAGTTGATGTCCTCATCTCACGGCGGGTTCTCCCCTTCATGATGAGCGGGAGCATTGAGCAGGCACTGGAGACATTGAAGGAGTCGAGACGCTTTAACCGGAGTAGGGTTGAAAAATCATCGTTAACAAGGAGGCAGTAAATGGCCAAGATAGCCAACAACCTGACGGATCTGATTGGAAGGACACCTCTTTTGCGGCTCTCCCAGCGCAAGGAAGCGGCCCCGGCCCAGCTGGTGGCGAAGCTCGAATCATTCAACCCCGGCGGCTCGGTGAAGGACCGGATCGGCTTCGCCATGATCAAGGACGCCGAAGACAAGGGCCTCATAAACAAGGACACCGTGATCATCGAGCCGACCAGCGGCAACACCGGCATCGCCCTGGCCTTCGTGGCCGCGGCGAAAGGCTACCGGCTCATCCTCACCATGCCCGACACCATGAGCATCGAGCGGCGAAACCTCCTCAAGGCTTACGGAGCCGAGCTGGTGCTCACGCCGGGACCCAAGGGGATGAAGGGCGCTATCGAAAGGGCCGACGAACTGGCCGCCGCTACTCCGAACTCATTCGTCCCGCAGCAGTTCAACAACCAGGCAAACCCCGCCATACACAGGGCCACCACAGCCGAGGAGATCTGGGACGATACGGACGGCAAAGTCGACATCATCGTTGCCGGAGTAGGCACCGGCGGGACCCTCACGGGGGTGGGCGAGGTCCTCAAGGCGCGCAATCCCGAGGTCAAGGTGATCGCGGTGGAGCCGCTCGACTCCCCCGTTCTTTCCGGTGGCGTTTCCGGCCCCCACAAGATCCAGGGGATCGGGGCGGGCTTTGTTCCGGGAGTTCTCAATACCGGAATAATAGACGAGATCTTCAAGGCCAAAAACGAGGAGGCGTTCGAGACCTCGCGTTCGCTGGCACGCGAAGACGGTCTCCTGGTGGGGATTTCGGCCGGTGCCGCGGCCTTCGCCGCGCGGCAGGTGGCGAAGCGCCCCGAGAACAAGGGGAAGCTGATCGTGGTTGTGCTCCCGGACACCGGCGAGCGCTATCTCTCCACCGCTTTGTTCCAGGATATTTAGCTCAAAGGGGGGACCGGACGTCAAGACCAGGTTTTTTGGGTTTTCTCAGAAGTTCTCCGTGTCTCCGTGGCTAGGGGTTTTAGCATGAAGCATGCGTGCTTCGACAAGCTCAGCACGAACGGAGCACACATTGATGGAGGATACGAGGTCAAGGAACAGGGGGGATTTGCCGTGTGAGCGGCATCGTTGCCGCGGTTCGCGCCCGGAAGGGCGCTCCTACCAAAGGGAGAGCCGGTACCGCATGGCTTGCATCCCCCTTGACATTCAACACAGTTGCTCCCCCTCCAGGGGGAGGGGACTCTTAAGGAGGAGGACTTTACAATGGCATCCGATGTCGCTCATGAACAGGCAGCTAGCGCCGTGTCGGCCCATGCCGTCCCTGTAGGTCTGATAGGCGCAGTAGCGCCACTGTGGCTCCCGTACCTGCCCGTCGCAGCCGCGGCACTGGCGCTGGGCGTCCACATAAAGGTGCCCAATGAACAGACCTTCGCCGTCAATGAGCAGTACCGCATCCTGCTGGTGGCGGTGCTGGCGCTCAATATCGTGCTCTTTGCCCTCTCCCTGGCGCGTTCACGTCTGGGTGGCTGGCTGCGGGAGAATGCACCCCTGGCGGCTGCAGGGTTGGCGCTCCTCACCCTGTGGGACCTGATCACGCTCAAGCTCGGCCTCCTGCCGCTCCCGTACTTCCCGGGACCGGACAAGGTGCTGGCCGCCATAACCGAGGACTGGAAGATCATTTCCACCAGTGCCTTTTACTCCCTGCGTCTTCTCTTTACGGGCTACCTGTTCGGTGCCGCGGCGGGACTGGTAACGGGAACGCTGATGGGGTGGAGCAGGAAGTGGCACTACTGGGTCTCCCCCGTCATGAAGGGGATTGGCCCGGTCCCGGCGACCGCCTGGATCCCGCTGGCCATGGTGATCTTCCCAACAAGCTTCCAGGCCAGCGCCTCCCTGGTGGCACTGGCGGTATGGTTCCCGGTTACTGTGATGACCGGCTCGGGCATAGCCAACGTGCGTAACGCCTTCTTCGAGGTGGCTCGTACGCTCGGTGCGAGCGATCGCTTCCTGATCTTCCGGGTCGCCCTCCCCGCAGCGTTCCCGACCATATTCGTGGGACTTTTCATGGGGCTCGGTTCGTCGTTCCTGGTGCTGATCGTGGCTGAGATGATCGGCGTCAAGGCGGGCCTGGGGTGGTATATCACCTGGGTCCAGGGGTGGGCCGAGTACTCCAAGGTCTATGCCTGCCTCTTCGTTATCGCCGTCATATTCTCCAGCGTCATCGCGCTGCTCTTCAAATTCAGGGACCAGGTGCTGGTCTGGCAGAAGGGGTTGATCAAATGGTGACAGCAACAGCCAAGGCTCATGAATTCGTCCCCGAGCAGTCCGGGGCCATCTCGGTCAAAAACGTGCGCCGGGTCTTTCTCAATGCGAAAGGGGAGGAGACGGTAGCCCTGGACCGCGTGAACCTCGATATCCAGCCGGGGGAGATGGTTTCGCTCCTCGGCCCTTCGGGGTGCGGTAAATCGACGCTGATGAGGATCATCGCCGGACTCGACCGTCCCGACGAGGGTGCCATCACCCTTGACGGAGCACCGATCGTCGGGCCCCACCACGAGCGCGGGCTGGTCTTCCAGGACCCGACCCTCTTTTCCTGGCTGACCGTCAGCGGCAACGTCTCCTTCGGTCTCAAGGCGAGGGGGATCATGAAGCAGAAGGGGAGCGAGGTGGGCGACTATATCCGGTTGGTCGGTCTCGACGGGTTCCAGGACGCCTACCCGCACCAGCTCTCCGGTGGCATGGCCCAGAGGGTAGCGCTGGCACGGGCCCTGGTGAACCACCCGAAGGTGCTCCTGCTGGACGAGCCGCTGGGCGCTCTCGACGCCTTCACGCGGATGCAGATGCAGGACGAGATCCTGCGCATCTGGGAAGACCGCGGGACCACGATGGTATTCGTCACCCACGACGTGGACGAGGCGATCTACATGAGCGACAGGATCATCGTGATGACGCCGCGTCCCGGAAAGATCCAGGAATTGATCGAGGTGCGCCTTTCCCGGCCCCGCGCCCGCAACCACCCGGATTTCTTCCTGCTACGCTCGAAGATCCTGGAGATTCTCCACTTCGCCGGCGAGATCACTGAAAATTATTACCTGTGAATTAACAACATGTTGAGGAGGGATTAACGATGAAAAAGACAATTCTGGCAACAGTAGCTGCGGTGGCGCTCCTGGCGCTTGGCGCCTCGGTTCATGCCGCACCGCAGCACAAGAAGCTCCGGGTGGGTTTCTTCGGCACCATCTGCGAGGCTCCGCTCTTCGCGGCGTACGAGCAGGGCTTTTTCAGGGAGGAGGGGCTCGATGTGGAGATGGTCCGCGGCGACGCCAACACCCTCAGGGAAGGGCTGGCCCTCGACAAGATCGACGTCACCGACGGGGTGCTGATGCAGTGGATCAAGCCGATCGAGCAGGGCCTGAAGGTCAAATTCACGGCGGGCATCCATACCGGGTGCATCCAGATCCTGGCCGGGAGCAAGACCAACATCAGGAGCGTGAAGGATCTGGCCGGTAAGAGGGTCGGTGTTCCCGCCATCGGCGGCGGCCCGCACAACCTCGCCTCCCGCGCCCTCTTCACCAGCGGGCTCGATCCGAAGAACGGCGTGACCTGGAAGCTCTTCCCGATGTCGGAACTCGAGCTGGCGCTGGAGAAAGGGGAGATCGACGCCATCGCCTCCGCCGACCCGATCGCCCAGATGATCGTCGACAAGGGTAAGGCGAGGAGCGTCCTGAACAGCGCCAAGACCGCGCCCTACAACCAGGAGTACTGCTGCCTGGTGGTGGTCAACGGGAAGTTCATCAAGGAGAATCCCGAAACCGCGGCGGCAGCAACCCGCGCAATTCTCAAGGCGGCTAACTGGGTCTCCAAGAATCCCCAGGCGGCAGCCAAGCTCTCGGTGGACAAGAAGTACGTGCCGGGGAACCCCACGCTCAATGCCAAGATCCTATCCGGCTACCACTTCGTGCCGTCGGTCAAGGGTGGTGAAAACGCCATCCTCATCGCCGCCCGCGAGATGAAGGAGACCGGGGTGCTTAACAAGTCGACCGACGTAAATCAGCTGGCGAAGTTCAGCTTCCAGAAGCTCAAGGGAGTTGATTAAGAGTTGGGGCGCTCCTTCTCACGGAGCGCCGCATCCTCCCCTTGAGTCGGGAAGGTTACGGGGACGCCTATCCGGACTCCGGGGGAGATTCTTCAGATTTTTCGAAGCCGCCAGCAGGGCGGCATGTGCAACTTCCCCCCCCTCGCCCCCTCCCTCCCGGGAGGGGGGAAGGTTTCCCGGTAAAGGAAATACCTCGATGTCAGGTGCAGAACCGTATTTTTCGATCAGGTTTAGCAGCAGAATCATACTCGTCTTCGCAGCCTTGGCCGTTTTCGCCAGTGCCGGTTCAGCCCGGGCTCACTGCCCGACCTTCAGCGTGGGCATCGGAGTCGCCGGACCCATTACCACCCTCTCGGCCCCGACCGTTCCGGAGGGAAAGTCGGCCATCGGCATAAGGGCGGAAGTGGTCGGCTTTGATCCCCTTCCTTCAGCCGAACTCGAGCGAGCGGAGATGGATGGCGGGTCGGCGCACTCGATGAAGCGGCAGCAGGTCTACTCGGTCGGGGGGATATACGGCCTTACGGAAGACCTGACGGTCGGGATAAACCTGCCGTATGTCCTGAGGGACGGCGTGAAGTCCGTCCATTTCGATAACGAAATGCAGATGTCCATGCTCCACGATGTCGGCACCAGTAACGGCCTGGGTGATCTCACCGTTTTTGCGCAGTATCGCCTGGTGCACATGCTGAACGAAGGTATAGACGTTTCGCTGGTAGCCGGGCTCAAGACCCCTACCGGTGAGACCGACAACCGCAGCCAGGGCCAGAGGGTCTTGACCAGGCACCAGCCCGGCTCGGGCTCCTGGGACCCCATCGGCGGTCTGGCGGTCTCCAAGCGTCTGGAGCGCCTCTCCCTGCACGGGACAGGCATCTACACCCTGGCGACCGAAGGCGCACAGGCGACCGACCTGGGAGACCGGGCACAGGTGACGATAGCCGCGGCCTACCGGGTCGGCGGAAAGATCGACTACGGCGATTGCGACGCGATCATCGACTACTTCTACCCCGAGTTGAGAGAGCGCTGGCTGGGCGACCTGGTGCTGGAATTGAACGGGAATTGGCAGGACAAGGAGAAGGTGTCGGGCAGGGTCGATCCAAGCAGCGGCGGCACCGCGCTCTACCTTTCACCCGGCGCCAGGGTGACCTATGACGGCAGGTACAGCGGTTCCGTGTCGGTAGGTCTTCCGGTCTGTCAGGATTTGAACGGCAGCCAGTCCAAGGTCGACTACCGGATCATAACCACCCTGGCAGTAGCCTTCTAAGAATGACGTAAAAGTTCCCTCTCCCCCCGGGAGAGGGATCAATACAATTTGGAGGCATGGCATGAGCTATTTCGACAACAAGGTTCCGCCCAAGCGGGAGGACCGACTCAAGGCGGTCATCGCGCATAGCGACAGGATTTGCAGCCTCGGGAAAAGGGGAGCTGGAGGGAAGAGTTGCCTGATCGAGGACGGCGACAGGGGCTTCACGCAAGGCTCCATCTGCCTTCTCCTGCCGGCCCTGGCCATGCTCAACTCCCTTCCCGACAACGTGGTGCTTCTGCATAGTGCCCTCGGCTGCGGCTCCTGCACCCATTCCCAGAACGCCAACGTCCGCGTGGGCAGCAACGTCCGCTGGGGCAAGGCCAGGGATGGAATCTGGCTCTCCACGGCGCTCGACGAGACGGACGTCATAAGTGGCGGGGAAGGGAAGCTGGAGCGCGCCATCATAGAGGCCGACCGGCGCTATCGCCCGGCAACCATCACCATCGTGGCGGGCTGCGTTCCCGGCATCATCGGCGACGACATCGACGGGGTGGCCCAGAAGGTACAGTCACAGGTGAACGCGAGGCTGCTTCCCGTCCACTGCGAAGGCTTCAAGACCAAGATCTGGGCCACCGCCTACGACGCGGTCTACCACACCATCGGCCGCAACCTCTTGGAGGAGCGCGGTGTCACCGATTTCACCCCCGCCGACGAGCTCGAAGCGCTGCGGGAACAGGAACGCCTGGCCCGCACCGTCAACCTCATGAACGTCTCTTCCATGGGACGGCTCGACGAGCAGGAGCTCGAGCGGCTGTTGAGCTCGATCGGGCTGGAAGCGAACGTCTTTCCGGTCTTTTCCCATCCCGATTCTTTCGTGAAGGCGACGCGCGCGGCGCTTTCCATCAGCACCTGCCCGACCCATGACGACTACTTCCTTGGATATCTGGAGGAGCGCTTCGGGGTGCCTTCCATCATCAGGCACATGCCGATCGGCATCGAGAATACCAGCCTCTGGATCCGGGACGTTGCCCGGCACTTCGGGATCGAGGAGCAGGCGGAGCGGCTGATCGCCGCCGAGGAGGCGGAACTTAAGACGGCCCTGGCCGAATTCCGGCCCCTGTTCGAGGGGAAGAAGGTCTTCATCAGCGCCGGAGAGTTCCGGGCCCTGGCTACCGCGCGGTTGCTCCAGGAGATCGGCTTTGAAGTCGTAGGGATCCGTTCCTTCCATCACGATCACTTCGCGGAGGTGGAATACCAGAAGCTCGCGGGCGAGGCGAAGAGCGACTACGTGGTGGATATCGCAAATGTGCAGCCATTCGAGGAGGCGAATCTTCTCAAGCGGCTCAAGCCGGATCTCTTCCTAGGACACGCCAACGGCAACATGACCGCCGCCAAGCTCGGCATTCCCACCCATGTAATCTACAACACGGGCCTCGCGTACATCGGTTACCGAGGAGTCTACGAACTCGCCAGGCGCCTGCACCGCCAGCTCTCCAACCCTTCCTATAACCGGAAGCTCGCTGAGAACGTGAGGCTCCCTTACAGCGAGGAGTGGTACCGGTCCGAGCCCTTTTCCTATCTCAATACCCGCGGGAGGAGCATCGATGAGTGACAACTTCGTTGAAAGGGCAAGGTATCTCTGCTCATTGGGAGGAGCCACTGCAACCGTTACCGCGCTCCCAGGCGCCATACCGATCCTCCATTCCGCATCCGGCTGCGCAGGCAATTTCGCCTGGACCCAGAACGGCGGAAGCGGCCTGCAGGTCGGCGGTTACTGCGGCTCCCTTACCGTACCCAGCACGAACGTGCAGGAAAGCGAGGTGGTCTTCGGCGGTGAAGACCGTTTGCGCGAGGAGATCGCCAACACTCTGAAGATCATGGAGGGCGGCCTTTACGTCGTCCTGACCGGCTGCGTCCCGGAGGTCATCGGTGACGACATCTTCGCGGTGGTCAACGAGTTCCGCGACCAGGGTGCACCGGTGATAGGCGCTGCCACGGGAGGCTTCCGGGGGGATTCCTACTGGGGGTACGACCTGGTCCTCCAGGCGCTGGTCAAGGACTACCTCGAAAAGGGGCTGCCCAAGGTGAAGGGGAGGGTGAACCTCTGGGGGGTGGTCCCGTACATGGATCCCTTCTGGCGGGGGAACCTGGAAGGGACAAGGCACCTCCTGGAGCTGATCGGCCTCGAGGTCAACAGCTTCTTCACCCCGGCCGATTCGCTCGAAGGGGTGCAAGCGGCGGCCTCCGCCGAGTTGAATATCGTCGTTTCCGACCTGTACGGGCAGGGAGCCGCGCGTCTCTGCGAAGAACGACACGGCACCCCCTTTATCACCGTGCCGCTTCCGATAGGTGCTTCGGCATCGGAGCGCTTTCTACGGGCCGTCGGTGAGGCCCTTTCGCTGGAGGCCGGGGCCGTCGAGGATGTTATCAGCCGGGAGAGGAAGCGGTACTACCAGATCCTGGAGCCGCTCACGGACTGCTACAACGACCTCGACCTGCAGCGCTACGCAGTCGTGGTAGGCGACGGGAACTACGCGACCGCGCTGGCTCGTTTCATCGCCGACGACCTCGGCTGGCTGCCGGTGCTGACCGTGGTGACCGACAGGGTGCAGGAGGAGGATCAGCCAAGGATCGCCGCTCGCGCGCATGAACCGGGTTCCGGGTTTAAGACCACCGTGGTCTTCGAGTCCGACGCATCAGAGGTGCTGGGGCACCTGAACAGGATCTGGCCGCGGTCCAACGGGCAGAAGTATTACAACGCCTTCAGCCCGGCTTTCGTGATCGGGAGCAGCCTTGAGCGTGAATTGGCCCAGCAGATCGGGGCTCCCCACCTTTCGGTCTCCTTCCCTGTGGCGAACCGTGCCGTTTTGGATCGAGGCTATACGGGCTTCAGGGGAGGTCTGAGGCTCGCGGAGGATCTGTTCGGCGCGATCGTGATCAATAGGTAAAAGCAACGGCAAGCTAAGGGCTAAAGGGAAGGCAAAGGCCGAAGCTCAGCAGTTGGTGGAGGGGTCTCCGTAGGAGCGCCATCCTTGGCGCGAACCTAACCGTATTGGTCGGGAAGCCCGGTTCGCGCCCGGGAGGGCGCTCCTACAGGGGGCGCGTGAAGCTCGGCTGGCTGGTAGAGATGTTCCGTAGGAGCGCCATCCTTGGCGCGATCCTAACCGTATTGGTCGGGAACGCGGTTCGCGCCCGGGAGGGCGCTCCTACAGGGGGCGCGTGAAGCTCGGCTGGCTGGTGGAGGGGTTTCCGTAGGAGCGCCATCCTTGGCGCGAACCTAAGCGTATTGATCGGGAAGCGCGGTTCGCGCCTGGAAGGGCGCTCCTACGGGGGGCGTGATGAAGCACAGAGTGGGGCTCCGTCTCCTCCGTGTCTCCGGGGCCAACGATTCTGTATTCCTAATGGAGGTAATTCATATGAGCGAAGAAAAGGAGCGGCTGTTTCAGGAACTGTCCGACGCCGTGGTCGAAATGGAGGAGGAGCGTGCCGTTGCCGCTGCTCATGAGGTCGTGGCCCAGGATTTGGACGCCTATCAGGCCATTGAAAAGGGTCTCTCTGCGGGGATGGAGCGGGCAGGGCAGCTCTTCGACGAGGAGGAATACTTCATCCCGGAGCTTCTCATGTGCTCGGACGCGATGTACGCGGGGATGGAGGTGCTGAAGCCGCACCTCAGAAGCGATTCCACCGCTGAGAAACACAAAGTCGTCATCGGCGTCGTGGAAGGCGACACCCACGACATCGGCAAGAACCTGGTCAAGATCATGCTCGAGACCTCCGGCTTCGATGTCACCGACCTCGGCCGCGACATACCCCCGGCGCGCTTCGTGGAGACCGCCAAGGCTGTCGGTGCCAAGATCATCGCCCTGTCGACGCTGATGACTACGACGATGGAGGGGATGGGTGCCGTCGTGAATCAGTTGAGCGAGGAGGGGATCCGCGACCAGTTCAAAGTCATCGTCGGCGGCGGCCCGATCTCGCAAGGTTTCGCCGACAGGATCGGCGCCGACGGTTACGCCGTCAATGCCGCCGACGCCATCCGACTTGCCCGTTCACTGGTAGGTGTTGCCGGAGCGGCAGCCTGATGGGACGTGATGCCATGACCCCGCTGGCGCGACTTGCTGCCTACGCTGCCGGGGAGCCGATCGACCGGCTCCCGTGCGTGCCTATCGTCGGCAACACAGCGGCGCGAGTGATCGGAGTCAAGGTCGGTGATTTTCGAGGCAACGGGAAAATCATAGCTGACGCGCATGTCGCCGCCTATCGCCTTTTCGGTTACGACGTCATCAGGATCTTCACCGATCTCTACACCCAGGCAGAGGCGATGGGGGCAACGGTCTGTTATCCCGCGGACGAGACTGCCTACCTTGCTGCGCCTGCCGTCTCCAACGTCTCCGATATCGACAGTCTGCAACCGGCCGACCCGCTCAAGGACGGCTACCTCCCTCAGCACCTTGAAGCGATGCGGCGTACGGTGGACGAGGTGGGAGGCGAGGTCGCAGTAACCGGTGCCGTCACCTGCCCTTTTACCAACGCCTCTTTTCTCATCGGCGCCGACCAGCTGGCGCGCCTGATGATGCGGGCTCCGGAAGCGGTGCATCGGTTGTGCGAGGTTTCGCTGGCGACGAATGTAGCCTACGCGGCGGCGATCATGGAGGCAGGGTGCACGCCGAGTCTCACCGATGCCATGTCCTCGATGTCGGTGATAAGCCCCCGGCAGTTCCGCGAGTTTTCCCTTCCTTACCTGAAGCGGTTGATCGACTTCATCCACGGCAAGGGCAAATCCGTCACCTTGCACATCTGCGGGAAAACCTCCGGGATCTGGGAATCGATGGTCGAGGCCGGAGCCGATTGTCTCAGTCTCGATAACGATGCCAGCCTCTCGGATGCGAAAGAGGCTGTCGGAGACCGGGTTCGGCTGATGGGGAACGTGCATCCGTCGGAAGTCATGCTGCAGGGGACTCCGGACCTGGTGCGGCAAGCGACGCTGCGTTGCATTGCCGCAGGGGGGGACAACCCGAAGGGATTGATTGTCGCCTCAGGCTGCAGCCTCCCCACCGAGACCCCCTTTGCCAATATCCACGCCATGCTGGACACGGTGCGGGAGGCAGGCTGGTCGCTACGGGGCTGACTTCTGATTCCACAGAGAGACCGTTCGCCCTTCGACAAGCTCAGGGCGAACGGTTTTTACAGTGCAGAGGTCATTGACCCGTTGGTGCTGAATTGTGAAAGTGCTGACGATTTCACCGTTCGATGTCAAGGATCCGTTCATGTTGAGTTTCGAAAGCAGGGAAACGGGATCATTTAAGAAATCAATGAGTGATCCGTTCGTGCTGAGCTTGTCGAAGCACGCACTTGTATTGAGTCGAAAGGAGTAAACCATGAGCTTGAGCCCCAAAGAGCGGCTGCTCGATAAACTGAACAGGAAGCGTGTCGACCGTCCCCCGGTCATCTGCACCGGTGGGATGATGAACGCAGCCATCGTCGACGTCATGACCCATACCGGCCACACCCTCCCTGAGGCACATTTCAGACCGGAGTTGATGGCGGAGCTTGCCCAGGATGTCCATTCCCATACCGGCTTCGAAAACCTCGGCATCCCGTTCTGCATGACGGTCGAGGCCGAGGTCCTCGGCAGCGACATCGACTTCGGCTCGCTCTCCTGTGAACCGAAGATCGCCAGGGAGCCGTTTTTCTCGACCGAAGCTGTCGACTTCCGGGACATCGCGAAAATGCTCGAGTCGGGGCGAATCCGTGCGGTGGCTGAGGCAGCGAACCTTCTCAGCAAGGCCAATCCGGAGGTGCCGGTGATAGGAAGCATCACCGGCCCGATCAGCACGGCTGCTGCCATCGTCGATCCCATGTCCTTTCTGAAGGAACTCCACAAGAAGCGGGAGCAGTCGCACCGTGTGCTGGACTATGTGTCCGATTTCCTGGTCGCTTTTGCCCGGCTGCTGGTCGACGGTGGCGCTACCGCAATCTGCATCGGCGACCCGACCGCCACCGGCGAGATACTGGGGCCGAGGCTCTTCTCGGAGTATGCGGTGACCTATCTGAACAAGGTGATAGACGGGATACATGCCGCCGGCGTGCCGGCGCTGGTTCATATCTGCGGCGAGATGAAGGCGGTCAAGCCCTCGATTCCAAAGCTGCACAGTGACGCCATCAGCACCGATGCCTTCGTCAATCTGAAGCTGCTGAAGGAGGAGTATCCCCAGTTGACCACCATGGGAAACCTCAGCACCTTCCTGCTGGAACTGGGCGATCCGGAGAATGTGTCACGTCAGGCTGCCAAGCTGGTCCGCGACGGCGTGGACATCATCTCCCCGGCCTGCGGCCTGAGCACCTCCTCGGCGATCAGCAACATTCAGGCTATGACAGCCACCGTGAAAGGGGCGTAGTGTGGTAAAGGTTCATTTTCTCCCCATCGATAGATCTGTCTCCGTCCCGAAAGGGACGACCATTCTCGCGGCGGCCAGGCTCGCCGGCGTCACCATCGATTCACCCTGTAACGGCGCCGTCGTCTGCGGCAAGTGCGCGGTCCGTGTCTCTCAGGAAGACCTCGATGCTGTAGTGCAGAAAGGCGAGCACCGGCTTCCGAGGACGGAGGAGCTTTCAGGCCTCGTTCTGGCGTGTGCTGCGGAGATTGTCAGTGACGTGGCCGTTCAGGTGCTGGATGAACCGGCAGAGCGGGAGCTGAAGATCACCAGCCACGGGCGGTCGGTGGCGGTGGCGCTTGCGCCTTATATCGTGAAGGAGTACGTCCCGGAGCAGGATCTCACCGTGGTATATGGGGGGAGCGACATCCTTGCCGGGGAGCGCGGTGATACCTCCGCCGAAAGTTACGGCGTGGTCGTCGATATAGGAACCACCACCCTGGTGGTCTCGCTGGTCGATCTCGCCGACGGAGCGGGCGTCGCCACTGCCTCGGCGCTTAACCCCCAGAGCCGCCACGCCCAGGACGTCCTTTCGCGCATCAAGATGGCCTCGGATGAGCGGGGGCTGAACGAGCTCAGGGACGGGGTCATCGGAGAGATCAACCGCCTGATAGACGAGGTGACCCGGCAGTCAGGCGTGGCCAGGGGACGCATCTACGAGGTCATCTTCAGCGGCAACACCTGCATGCTTCATCTCGCAGCCGGGACAAGTCCCGCCTCTCTGGGGAAGTACCCGTACACGCCGACGCTCCCCTGCGGAAGCTGGCTCGATGCCGGGGAATGCGGGATCGACATCTCTCCCTGCGGGGTCATCTATCTTCCTCCCATCATCTCGGCCTACGTCGGGGCGGATATCACCGCTGGCCTTCAGGCGGTACGGCTTCACAAGGAGCCGGAAACGGTGCTCTTCGTCGATATCGGCACCAACGGTGAGATGGCGCTTTGCCACGGCGGCAAGCTCTGGGCCACCTCGACGGCAGCCGGCCCGGCCTTCGAGGGGATGAACATCCACTTCGGCATGCGGGCGGGGGAGGGGGCAATTGAGCGGTTCACGGTGCTCGAGAACGGCTCGATCAGGGTCGGCACGATCGGAGACGCCGAAGCGACAGGGATCTGCGGCTCCGGCCTCATGGATGTCGTGGCCGAACTGGTCACGCACGGGGGCGTGGGCAAAAACGGCAAGTTCGTCAAGGCGGATCACCCCGGCCTTTCGCCGGCCCTGGCTGAGAGGCTGGTGGAGCGCGACGGCAAGACGGTCTTTCTCCTGACGGACTCCGTATGGCTGACCCAGAAGGACGTGCGTCAGGTGCAGCTTGCCAAGGGGGCGATCAGGGCGGGTGTGGAGTTTCTGCTGAGGGAAGCGGGAGTTGCCGCCGCGTCGCTCCACAAGGTCCTCATCGCCGGTTCCTTCGGTTTCCATCTCACCGCCGCCAGTCTTACCGCAATAGGTCTACTGCCAGCCGAGGTCGCCGACAGAATCGAGTTCGTCGGCAACACCGCCAAAAGTGGCGGCGAAGCCTTCCTGCTCAACCGGGACACCCGTCTGGAGATGGCCGACCTGGTCGCGCAGATTCAGGTGCTGGAACTGGCGAATTACCCCAACTTCGACAAGGTCTTCGTGGATTGCCTCTCCTTCTAGTCGATCAAACCCATCCCATACTCGCTTTTCCCGCACAGCATCTGATTCCATCGGACCTGGAGAAAGGCCGCTGACTCCCGGTCCGATACGGAGCTACAGGAAGTTGCCGCCTCGCCGATGATGGCACATATTGGTATTGGTCGGGGCCGTCCTTGATGTCATCTTCATGCGTGGTATAGGTAATGAGTTCCGTCAAAGATTTCCAAAGCCAATTCACTTTTTATCTCAGCTGAATATCATATAGCTAAAGTTCGTACCGAAGCCGGGGGCAGGGTCGCTTCGCCCTCTGGCCGAACTACGATGATTTCCGTAGGTCGGGGCCGGCCTGGTGCGGACCGGTCCGGCCTCTATTCATTGGCACAGGTTACGGAGCTGCTATGAGAGTATCGATCCTGTCTTTGCTGGCTGTCCTTGTCTTTTTGCCCTTCGGGAGCATTACCTGCCACGGAGGTCTCATCCCCGCTTTCGAAACGGTCTGGGACGACGGCAGTGAGGCGGCCTCGCCTACGGAAGGTGCAGGTATGGCATACAGGGATCCAACGACGGGGATCGAGTTCGTCAAGGTTCTCGGCGGCTGCTTCGAGATGGGGGACACCATCGGTGATGGGAACGAGGACGAAAAGCCACCTCATAAGGTATGCCTCGACAGCTATTACCTGGGGAAGTATGAAGTTACCCAAGGTCAATGGCAGCGGGTCATGGAGAAGAATCCATCGAAATTCCACAACGGCATGTTCTCATCCCGCTGCGATAACTGCCCTGTAGAGCGTGTCAGCTGGCGGGACGTTCAGGAGTTCATCACCAGGCTGAACGGCAGATCCGGGAAAAAGTACCGGCTGCCTACAGAGGCGGAATGGGAGTACGCGGCACGCAGCGGGGGCAAGCAGGAGTGGTTCAGCGGTGGGGACGATATCGAGACGGTCGGATGGCGTAAAGGCAACGCCAAGGGGGAGACCCATCCCGTGGGGCAGAAACAGGGCAACGGCCTCGGGATCCATGACATGAGCGGCAATGTCTGGGAGTGGGTGAGAGACTGGCACAAAAGCGACTATTACCAGAACAGCCCCGGGAAAAACCCCCAGGGACCGCCGGCTGGCTCAAACCGCGTAGTCCGAGGAGGAAGTTTCGACAGCGACGCCGAGGACGCCCGTTCCGCTCGCCGTTTCCAGCAGGACCCGGCCTTTAGAGAACGAGATCTCGGCTTCCGCCTGGCTTGGCAGTGATCGACCCCGCCGGGGTGGGGCGGTGATCGGTTACCCGGGCGCAACGGCCTCGAGAGCTGGAATCGATAAGCTTCAAAGGGCAGGCTGACAGGAGGCACAAGATGAAGGTGATCGTACTGTGCGCTGTGCTGTTGCTCATCTTCCCTCAGGGAGGGGGTGCCGAGGAATCGTGCGATCTTGCCAGGACTGTCGCCGGCAAGGGCGCCGCGGCGTTTGCCAATGATAAGGCAGCCGGGACCAAGCTCTTCATCAAGGCGCGGGAGCTCTGCCGGACCGACCCCGCCCATGCGTACAATCTGGGGCTGGCCTACTGTCTCCAGGGGAAGTTCGTGCAGGCTCTCCCACTTCTGGAGGAGGCGGTGGACAGGCAGGGGGACCGGCCGGTATGGCGAAACAACCTGGCCGTGACTCTGTTGGAGCTGAAAAAGGATTATCCCGAAGCGCTTCGCCACGCTGAGACCGCGGCCAGGACCAATGCAGGGAGCCCGGCAACCGAGGAAACCCTTGCCCAGGCGCGCATGGCGGGAGGGAAACGGCTCGAGGCCTTGGCGGGACTGCACGAGGCCCTGGTGAAGAAACCCAAGGATACGGTTCTGAAATCTGCCTACAGCCGGGTTCTGGAAGATTACCTCGCGTTGTGCCTGCAGAAGATAAAGGACGGGGATGAAGACGAGGGGCTTGCCGGACTGATGAAGGCCCAGTTCGAGCCCAAGGCGCAGCGTGCCCAGGCGCTGGCTCTGACCCGGCTGGGGCGCGGCGAGGAGGGATTGGCAGTAGCCCATTCGGCAAGGCAGCGCTTCCCGGACAATAACGAGCTTGCCAAGACGGCCGGGGAGGTTGCCGACGTCGTCGCCAGAGGCCTCTATCGCGACTTCAAGTCAGGCAAGGGCGCCGTGACGGTGCAGCGGGCCAAGCAGTTGGCGGCAGCCTACCCGCTGCAACCGCTCAAGGAGGCCTATGACAAGCTTCTGGAAGCGCTGCTCAATGACACCTCCACCGTCCACGTTGCCTCGCCGGAAAGTTCCTCTGTCGGCGAAGAGACAGCGGAAGCAGGAACCGTGGCGTCAGAGGCAGCCGGCAGTGTCAACGTCCAGCAGGCCGCGGACCCGGCCGCCCCCTTGCCGCCGAAGCTGGAGGTGGCTTCTGTGGAGATCACCTCTGCCGACGGGGAGCAGGTGGTCAAAAAAGGGGTGCGCTCCACCATCATGCTGACCTTGAAAAACAGTGGCGGGGATGAGGCCCGCGGAGTCGGCGTCCTGGTTGAGTCCGGTGACAAGAACGTGGTCGTCACAGATGTGAAGAAGTGGTGGAAGTTGTGGGGGAGCGGACCGGTGGTGACCGACCCGGAGAAGTCGACTTCGTTGAAAGTGCCAAAGGGGAAATCTGAAAAGATCACCTTCAACCTCGACGTTGCTGACGACTTCCAGGGTGAAAACGAGCTCCCCATTACCATCACGACGGTCACCAAAGAGCCTGAAACCGTCAGCAGGTCGACCGTCAAGCTCGCCTTTAAGGCTAACGAGTTGCAGCCCAAGCTCGAGATCGCCGCGGTGGAGATCGACTCAACTGACGGCGGTCGTGTAGTAAGAAAAGGTGCCAGGTCGCGAGTGGTGCTGACCATAAAGAACGCCGGGGAGGGTGTGGCCAGAGGTGTCGGCGCCTTGCTTGAATCGGCAGACCCCCACGTCACGATCAGCGATGCCAGGAAGTGGTGGATGCTGTGGTCGCACGACAACAGGGCCATCATGACAGATGACAATACCGTCACCAGCGTCACTTTGCCGCCGGGGCAATCGGAGAAGATCGCCTTTGTGGTCGACGTCGCTGAAGGATTCACCGGCAACCTGGAAGTTCCGCTTACCGTCAAGCTCGTCACCACCAGTCCCAAAACCTCGGAAGAGTCCCCCCTCAAGCTGGCCTACGAGCCGCTCCCTCCCAATTCGGTGGTGGCAGGCAAGGGTGCGGAGTCCGACCAATCTTTCTTTGGGCGCATCTTCTCAGCCATTCTTCCCGGCACAAAGGAGCAGAGCGAGGCCCTGCCTCTCAAGGTGACGGTGCCGGACGACTTCAGGACCTTCACCGACAAGGATCATGCGGTAATCATAGGCATCGAGCGTTACCGAGGGAATCTGCCTCCGTCCGAGTTTTCCAAGAACGATGCACGCTCGGTCAAGAACTACCTCCTGGCGATGGGGTTCGAGGAGAGGAATATCGACACCCTCACTGACGACAGGGCGACCCTGGCCGACATCCGGGCCGTCATCGAGAGGAAGTTGAAGAACCGCAGCAAGAAGCAGAGCAGGGTCTTCTTCTATTTCTCGGGGCATGGCGCACCCGATCCAAGCAACGGCGATGCCTATATCGTCCCGTACGACGGTGATCCCAACTACATCGCCGATACCGGTTACTCTCTCTCACAACTCTATGCGAACCTCGGGAAGCTGCAGGTTTCAGAGGTCACGGTGGTCCTCGACAGTTGCTTTTCCGGAAGCGGCGGGAGGAGCGTCGTGGCCAAGGGGATGCGGCCCTTGGTAGTGAAGTCTAAAAGTATCCCGATACCGTCCAACGTGGCGGTGCTGACCTCGACCAACGGTGGCCAGATATCCACGACCTACCAGCAAGCGAGGCACGGCCTCTTCACCTGGTACTTCCTCAAGGCGATCAGCGACGGGAGGAAGAATTTGGCCGAGATATACGAATACCTGCGGCCTCAGGTTGAAGACGAGGCCAAGCGCCAGAACGTCGAGCAGACCCCCGTCCTGAATGTGGCCTCAAAGGGAAAGACGAGGATGTTCGTACTGCAAAAGTGACAGCCAAGGCGAGTCAAGCCTCGAAAAGGGTGCATGATGATCTCCAGCAAGCTCCCGATCCTTTATATCGGCCTCATCCTTTGCAGTGGCTTACTCTGCAGGGAGGCATCAGGAACTTCCGCAGCCGAAGAGCCGTTGTGGGTGGAGGCGGTCGGGGAAGCGATGGGGGATGAATACGATCCTCCTAAGGAAGTAATGGAACGGGCCAGGAATGACGCTAAGCGCAAGGCTGTTGACGAGGCCGTTGGTTCCTTCATAAATTCCCACACCATGGTCAGCAACGGACAACTCGCTGAGGATCTCACCTATGCACGGGTGCGTGGGAAGGTCGAGAAGGTAAAGATAATCAGCGAGGAGCGCGGCAAGAGCGATCCCAACCTGTTCCGGGTGACACTGAAGGCTTTGGTAAGGCCGGTCTTGCCGGACGAGGAGGAAGGGATCCGGGTCAAACTTTCCCTGTCGAAGGCACTCCTGAAAGAAGGGGAGGAAGTGAGGATACTCTACCAGGTCAACACCGACAGTTTCGTCTACATATTTTCCATCGCCGCGGACAACTCGGTCACCCTGCTGTTCCCGAACACCCTTTACAAGGACAACTTCGTCCGGGCCAACATCGGTAATGTCTTCCCTCCCGACCACTCATCCATTCAGGTGCACGCCCTGGGACTCCCCGACCGCAAGAGCGACCCTTCACAGGAAAAAGTAAAGGTTATAGCCACGAGGCAACGTGAGATACTGCTGGAACGGGGCTTCCAGGAGGGGCTCTTCCAGGTATACGATGCCCGGTCTACGGGACTTGTCGGAGACCTGGCGAGGAAGCTGAACCAACTTGATCCTGCAGAATGGGGAGAAGCAGTGGTCGCTTTCAAGATCGAACCTGCCAAGGGGGGGAGTTGACGGAGTTTCGTCGTCCGAGGGGCTATTGCCCGTGCATCAATCGAGGGGATGTTCAGGCCGACCTGGTCGCGCAGATTCAGGAGCTGGAACTTGCCAACTTCCCCCAACTTCGACAAGGTGAAAATGAACGGCAATGTTGCCCGCTCTGCTGTCTCGGTTTAGCCCGCTCTTCGACGGCATTCATGGAGCCCAAACCGTTGCGGGGAGGGAGTTGACGTAAACGTGAGACCATGTTTTATTAATATAACAGTTTTCTGGTTCGGTTGTTTTATTCCCATATTCAGCAGATTGCAGCGACCGGTATGCTGATTAGGCTGCCCCCACAACTTCTTCCGCCATAGCTCTTTTTCCCGCCATGACCTTCTCCTTGAATAATTTTACAAAAAAATAAAATATCGTTTGACAAGATCTCGCGGCGTGATTATAGTTGCCACAGTTCTGTGATTGACGAGTCAGTCAATGAAACAACGATGGTTGGACACCGTACCCCTTTCCCTTTTGGGGAAGCGATGGGCGATGAAGCGAACGGGCGGGTGGGGGCGTATCACGGGTATTCAGGGACCCTCGAACGAGGATGAAGTTCATCTCCTTTCGGTAACCGCCACGTTCTTTCTTACGAACAGCATGTGGTAACGAGGACGGATCTGGAGACGAGGAGGCGTGTCTGTTGAAATCGGAGGAGTAGCTGACTGACTAGTCAATCAAATAGGGTTTGCTAATCACTGGATCGCATCGCCGGGACCGTGCCTGGACGATAAGCGCCATAGCCGGCCGCATGAGCCCAAAACGAAGGAGAGCAATCGATATGAACATGGCAGGTAAAATGACGCGGGTAGGTGTCGCCTGTGCCTTGGCTGCAGCAACTGCAGTGCCGGCTCTGGCAATGGAAAGCGAGTTTCACGGCATGTTACGGACCGGAGCCGATGCCAGCAACTTTCATGGCTCCGAATCAGCAAGCTACTTTTCTTACAACGGTTCCAACTTTTTCGCCCAGGATACCACCAAGACAAACATCAAGGACCCGCATCAGAGTAATGCCTTCTTCGTGGACCAGCGTGCGCGGCTCATGTACATCGCCAAGGTCGATGACGATCTGAAGCTCGTTACGCACTTCGAGGTCAATGCCCGCTGGGGTGACCAGAACTACGGTGCGGCTGTCTCGGGGGGGGGCGCGGTCGGCAGCGACATGGTCAACCTCCGCACCAAGAACGTCTACCTCGACTACACCTTCAAGGCCGGCGTCCCCATCAACTCAAGGATCGGCATCCAGTCCTTCGGTGACAGCTACAAGGGCATCTTCTTCAATAACGATGCCGCCGCCGCCATCGTCAAGGCGAGCCTCGATGACGGCACCATAACCGCCGGCTTCTCCCGGTTCGCCGATAACGGCAGCCTCAACAGCTACTCCGCCGTCACCAACAACACCGGCGGCGCCAACCCGACGCCCAACACCAACGGCAACCTATTCGGCGGAGGGCTCCCCGTCACCACCTCGGTGGGGACCAACGGCATCGCACAAGGCGATGTCTCTACCGACTGGTATATCCTCGACGGCAAGTACAACGTCAACAAGGACCTCGTGGTCGGCGGCAGTTACTATTACCTCTACAGCGACATAGCCCACAAGCTCTCCGGCACCGTGGCCACTGCCAGGTACGTGGAAAGAGTCAACATGCTGGGCGTAAATGCAGAGGGGCGCATAGGTTCCGCGGTGGTGAACGGCTTCGTCCTCTACCAGTTCGGCAGGACCACCAGCCAGACCCTCAGCGCCTTCACCGCGAACCTCGGTGCCAAGGTGCCGGTGGGGCCGGGGACCCTGCGGACGGAGATGCTCTACATGTCCGGCGACACCGGCAACAATCCCAAAAGGACCAACTCCTTTCAGGTCATCGGCGGCGAGTGCGGCTACATGAACACCGGGATGCAGCTTCTGGCCCGCGACGCCACCCTGGTCATGACCAGGAACAACTCCCTCTTCATGGACAACAACGCAGGGCAGGGCGCCGCTATCGCCACTCTCGGCTACGACCTTCCTCTGAACAAAAAGCTGATGCTGGTCGGAAATGTGGGCTACGCCGCCGTGGCAGCGCAGAATCAGCACATCGTCTCTTCATCGGGCAAAGGGTTGGGTACGGAGCTGAACATCTCCCTCCCGTTCAAGGCCAAGGACAACCTGACCATATCCCCGCGCTTCGCCTATGTCTTCCTGGGTGACTTCTTCAACCACCAGGCAAGCGGAGGCAAGACGCCCGACGACCTGTACTCCGGAAGCCTGGTCATGAGCTTCGCCTTCTAACTCCCTTCCGGCGCCCCCGGTCAAGAGCCGCGGGCGCCGGAAAAACGCTGAAGCACCGGTGAAGACACTCAATAGCCCTCAACAAAACCGAATATAAAAACAGAATCTTGCGGAGGTATTCAACATGAAAAAGGCTGCCATCCTGTTCCTGGCAACAGTCATTCTCTCGGGCACCCTTACCGTTTTCGCCCAAACCAAAGAGGAAAAAGACGAGTGCCTGCTGGCGTCCAAAAACTGTGCGAACCAGGTGGACACCATCCAGAAACGCATCAAGAAACTGCGTTCCGAGATAAAGAAGGGGAAGGTCTATTCGCCCCAGGAGCTGAAAAAGCTCGAACAAAAGCTGCAAGATGCCAATGAGATACTCGAGGAGCTGGAAGACGGGGCGCGCTAGGCACAAGAACAAAGTTCAAAACGCCCGCGCCGGCCGGACCGCGAGGTAGCGGTGCAGGTTTAAGCGTGCGTGGCTGGAGACTTTGGTCACCGGGGGGACTCAAAAATGATAACACTGCAGGTGCTAAACGGTCTGGTCTATGGATCGCTGCTCATGATCATGACTTCCGGCCTGGTCCTGATCTACGGCTTGCGGCGCATCGTCAATTTCGCCCACGGCTCCCTCTACATGCTGGGTGCCTACGTCGGCTACACGGTCAGCCTTCATACCAATGCCTGGGCCGCCCTGGTGGCGTCCGCCGTGGTGCTGGCGGCGGGAGGCTTCCTATTGGACCGGTACGGATTGAGATTCTTACAGGACCGCGATCCCTTGACGACGGTCATCGTCACATACGGCTTGCTCCTCATACTGGAGGACGTCGTGCAAAGCTTCTGGGGCAAGACGAATTACACCATGGAAGCGCCCGCCCTATTGCAGGGTTCCATCCCGCTCTTCGGCACCTCGTTTCCCTTTTACCGCCTGAGCATCATAGTCGCCGGCGCCATCGTCACGGGGGGGCTGATCCTCTGGCTCCGCTCCAGCCGCATGGGGCTCTTCATCCGGGCGGCCAGCACGGATCCGGTAACGACCGCCATGCAGGGTGTCAACACCGACCGCATCAGCGGTGGAGTGGTGGCGCTGGGAGCCGCACTGGCCGGAACAGCCGGCGTGATAGCAGCACCCTTCCTCTCACTCTCTCCCACCATGGGGAGCGATATCCTCATCGATTCCTTCGTGGTGGTGGTCATCGGCGGCCTCGGCAGCTTCGGCGGCGCCTTCATCGCCGCCATGCTGGTCGGGCAGATCCAGACCCTTGGCGCCGTCTATCTGCCAGAGTTCGCCTCGCTACTCCCCTTCTGCCTGATGCTGGGGATACTGGTGGGAAAACCTTCCGGAATCGCAGGGAGCCGAGTATGAAAAATTCCATCAAGAATTTGAAACTTGCCGCTTTGCTGGCTGCAGCGGGCACGGTCGGAGCCTGCCTCCCCTTACTGATCAGCTCGGCCAACATACTGTCACTCATGACCCAGGCCGCGATCTACGCCATCGGAACGCTCGGCGTCGGGTTCCTGCTGCGCCAAAACGGGCATGTCTCCTTCGGTCACGCCGCCTACTACGGCCTTAGCGGCTACGGCATCGTCCTCTGCGGGAAGCTCCTCGGGCTCACCACCGGACCGGCAATCATCCTGATGATTGCCTTGACCGGACTCTTCGCCTTCGGCGTGGGACTGGTGATCGTGCGCACGCCGGGCATAGCCTTCGCCATGATCACCTTGGCCATCGGGCAGGTCTTCTACATCCTGATGGCGAAGGCCAGGGGCTTCACGGGCGGGGTCGACGGCCTGACCCTGGAAATGTCCGAAAAGATCCTTGGAGTTCCCTCCGACCTCTTCGCCAAACCGGGCAGCATGTTCGTCATCTGCTGGGTCACGCTGGTGCTGGTGGTCTTTCTCCTCACCCTGATCATCAACTCCAGGTTCGGAGCGCTGACGGAGGCCATTCGGGAAAACGAGGAAAGGGCCCGCTTCATCGGCTTCACCACGGTGGCGCCCCGGGCGGTGATCTACACCATCTCCGCCATGGTCTGCGCCATAGCCGGCGCCCTCTCCAGCCTCTACAGCGCCTTCATCTCTCCCGACAGCCTGCACTGGAGCCTTTCCGGATCGTTCCTGGTGGCGGCGCTCTTGGGAGGAACCTCGCTTCTTTCAGGAACGGTGATAGGCGCAGCCGTGTACTTTCTGCTCAAAGACGTGTTGAGCGTGGTGACGACCCACTGGATGTCCATTATCGGGGCGGGGCTGATTGCGGTGATCGTCTTCTGGCCGGAGGGCATCGCCGGCGGTCTGACGCGCGGGGTCCGGAAGTTCCGGGCGCTGGCAGGGAGGAGCTGACATGGAAGAGGGATATGCACTGGAAGTGGAAAATCTCACCGTCCGCTACGGCGGGGTGGTAGCGGTGAACGGCGTCTCTCTCAAGGTGAGAAAGGGGGAGATCCGGGGAGTCATCGGCCCGAACGGAGCGGGCAAGTCGACGGTCATCGACGCCATCTCCGGGCGGCGCGCCTCGACGGGGAAGGTCGTCCTCCATGGACGCGAGATCTCGGCCCTGGACGTGGTGCAGCGGCGGCAGATCGGCTTGTCCCGTTCCTTTCAGCGCACCAGCATCTTCCCGGCGATGCGGGTGCGGGACCAGATAGAGCTTGCCGCCTCGAAGGTGCCGGATTGCGACGTGGACGAGATAATCGGCGAGTTCGGGCTGAAGGGGCTCCAGGACAGACCCGCCAACCAGATCGGGTACGGTGATCAGCGCCGGCTCGACCTTTCGCTCGCCTTCCTGGGCAAGCCCCGGGTGCTGCTGCTGGATGAACCGATGGCGGGTCTTTCGGTCGAGGAATCGAGAAAGCTCGCGGACCATCTGCAGAGCCTGGCGCGCAACTGGGGCGTCTCGCTGATCATGGTGGAGCACGACATGGAGATTGTCTTCGGCATTTCAGACGTGGTGACCGTGCTTGAGAGCGGGAAGCTGATCGCGGAGAACAAACCGGAGGTCATCCGGGCCGATCCCCATGTCCGGGCGGCCTATCTGGGGAGCGCAGCATGAGCCAATTACTGAGACTGGCAGGAGTCCACGCCCACTACGGCGCCGCCAAGGTTCTGCACGGTGTCGATCTCACGGTGGAGCAGGGGAGCAGCGTGGCGCTGGTGGGACGAAACGGGGTGGGGAAGACCACGGTAGTCAATTCCATTCTCGGCATAGCCTCGGTCCGTCAAGGGGAAGTCTGGCTGAACGGGAAGAAGCAGGGGCGCCTGCATCACTACAGCGCCGCCCGGCTGGGGATCTCGGTCGTGCCGCAAGGCCGGATGATCATCCCCAACCTGACCATCGAGGAAAACCTGAAGATCGGGTCGGCGGTCGGCCGCAAGGGGAAATGGAACCTCGAGGAGGTCTACAAGCTCTTCCCGATCCTGAAGGAGCGGGCACAGACGCCGGGCACCGCGCTTTCCGGGGGACAGCAGCAGATGCTGGCGATCGGGCGGGCGCTGATGGCCAATCCCGCGGTGCTGATACTTGACGAGCCCAGCGAGGGGCTGGCCCCGGTGATCGTGGACCAGCTGGCCGACATCTTCAACGGAGTCCTTGACGACGGCATGGCGGTGCTCCTGATCGAGCAGAACCTGTCGCTGATAGCCAGGGTGGCGAGGGAGTACCATGTCCTGTCCAAGGGGGTGGTGGTGGAAAGCGGATCGATGCACGGGCGCGATGTCCAGGAACTGCATCGCCATATCATGGTCTAATCAGTCAAAGGCGCATAACAGGGATGGACAGGATGGAAAGGATAAAGAGCTAAGACCTGAGACCGAAGACCTAAGACCGAAGACCTAAGACCTAAGACCAAAGGCTTAAGGCTAAGCTTAAGGCTAAGAGGAGGTACGGACGAGACAAACATCTAAAGCTGGGGGTGCTTTCGGTTCATTGGAAGGATGTTCAACTTACAACCGGGTAAGGAGGGTCATATGTTCTCTAGGAAAACCGTCGCTGTCATCGTTGTGTTCGCATACCTGGCGCTGTTTTGCTGCGGGTCGGTGCTCGCTGCCGTCAAGGAGCCGGTCAAAATCGGACTGGTAACCTCGATCTCCGGCACCTTCGCCCCGCAGGGGGAAGAAGTGCAGCGGGCCGTCCAGTTCGCCGTGAAGGAGGCCAATCAGAAGGGTGGAATCGACGGCCGGAAGGTGGAAGTGAAGCTGGCCGACGATGAGAGTACCCCGGATGGCGCCCGGCGCGGCGCGGAAAGGCTCGCCCGCGAAGGCTACAACAAGCTGATCGGACCGATAGCATCTTCCATGTCGCTGATGCTCTCGCAGAACCTGGAGCGCTGGGACGCCGTCTACTGCGCCATCCTCAGCAAGTCTGACAAGCTGGTGGCCGAATCGTGCAAGCCCAGGATGTTCCGCATCAATCCCGGCGACGCCATGGATCTCGCCATGATGACCAAGTGGCTCGAAGGGGTGAAGGAAAAGAAATTCTCCATCCTGGCGGCTGACTATGCCTGGGGGCGCGACTCCGCCAGCTTCCTCAAAAAGGCCGCCGCCAAGCTCGGCAAGGAGGTCAAGCTGGAACTCTACCCCCCGATGGGCAACAAGGATTTCGCTCCCTACATCTCGCAGCTGAACGCCTCCGGCGCCGATGCCGTCTGGGTCGCCCTGGTCGGCCGCGACATCATCGCCTTCGCCAAACAGGCGGAGGAATTCGGGCTGAAAAAGAAGATGCGCATCGTGGGACACGCCTACATCTTCAACTTCGTGGTCAACGCGACGGGTGCTGCCAGTGAAGGGGTCTGGGGGAACATCGGCTACAGCGCCTCGATCCCGACCGAACGCAACAAGCAGTTCGTGGCGGCATGGAAGAAGGAGTTCAAACGCGAACCGACCGAGAACGAGGGTCAGGCATACAACGGCGTGCAGGCGATCTTCTCGGGTGTCAAAACTGCCAAAAGTGTCAAGCCCCAAGCGGTTGCCAAGGCGCTTTCCGGAGCCACCGTGGATACCGTTTTCGGCCCCGCGAAGATCCGGGCCGAGGATCACCAGATGCTCCTCCCCAACTACATCGGGCAGGTCAGGAAGGTCGGCCGGGAGTACCGGCCGGTGGTCATGCAGGCTTTCGACGCCTCGATCATCCCGCCCCCATCCACCGCCTGCCGCCAGTAGTACAGCGGCAAGCACAGTGGCCATGGCCTTGTTGAAACCGCTAGCGGATGCCGGGGTCTTCCGCACCGGAAGACCCCGGCTTCGGGATGGGAGGTCGATATGAAAGTTGCCGGAATTTCAGCCGTGGTGACAGGTGGAGGCTCGGGGCTCGGCGCCGCAGCGGCCAGGGCCCTGGCCAGGGAGGGCGCCAAGGTCGCTCTTTTGGATACCGATATCGCAGCCGCCAGGGCGCTGGCCGAAGAAATCGGCGGGTTCGCCGCCTACTGTGACGTCACCGATCCGGCTGGTGCGGCTGCCGCCCTGGAACTTGCGGCTGAAGGTAACGGCCTGCCGCGCATCCTGGTCAACTGCGCCGGGATCAGCCTCGGCCGGGTCCCGCTCACCGGTAACAACGCCTCTGAGCGGCTGGCCGCCTTCGAGAGGGTGATCCGCATCAACCTGAACGGCACCCTCAACATGGTGGCCCTCGTCTCCGAGCAGATCTCGAAACTGGAGCCGATGGAGCAGGGGGAAAGAGGGGTGGTCATCATGACCGCTTCGGTCGCCGCCTTCGACGGCCAGATCGGCATGGCGGCTTATTCCGCATCGAAGGGGGGCATCGTGGCTCTCACCCTTCCCGCCGCACGGGAGCTGGCCGCCTACGGGATCCGGGTCGCAACCATCTCCCCGGGGTATTTCGACACCCCCATGATCGCCGGGCTCCCCGACTACGTCCGCGAGGGGTGCGCTTCCAGCTTCGTTTTTCCGAAGCGCTTCGGGGCGGTGGAGGAGTACGCCCACCTGGTGCTGCATGTGGCGGAGAACGCCATGCTGAACGGCGAAACGATCCGGCTGGACGGCGGGATGAG